>CALALQ010000266.1 GCA_937925595.1 uncultured Demequina sp.
CCGCGCCGGCGCGGATCCGGAGGCGGACTCGCGATTCGCGCGAGTGCCGCAGGGTTCTTGGCGCACCGACTCGCCAGGTGCGCAACGCAAGCTCGACGCACTCGACAAGCTGGAGAAGGTCGCGGTCGATGCCGGCACAGACCTCATCGGCCTGTCGATCGCCTTCGCGAAGGCACACCCCGCGGTGAGCTCGGTGATCATCGGCCCGCGCACCGTAGGCCAGCTCGAAAGTCAGCTTCTTGCAGCTGACCTCGTGCTCGACGAGGACATCCTCGACCGCATCGACGAGATCGTGTCGCCCGGCACCACCATCGCGCGCGGCGACCTCGCATTCGAACCCCGGGCGGTGCGCCACAAGCGACTGCGGCGCCGCTGACGGTGCCGTCGCGGCCGAGCATTGACAACCATCGAAGAAGTCAGAATACTATTCTCAGAATAACAATCTGACTTTTGGCTTCTTGTGGTGACTCCACCGGGAAGCCTTCGGTGGAAAGGCATCGCATGACGCCCCTCGACGACAAGCAACTCCACGCCGACCTTGCCGTCCGCGCCACGCGCGCCGGCCAGGAATGGCGCGAAGGCCTCACCGTCTCCGATGTGCGCCCGCTCTCGGGTGGTTCGTCGAGCCTCACCTTCATCGCCGATGCCTCGTGGCCCGCGGGGGATCAGCAAGTGGTCCTCAAGGTCGCGCCTCCCGGGCTCGAACCCGTCCGCAACCGCGACGTCCTGCGGCAGGGGCGTTTGATGAACGCTCTGCACGGAGCGCCCGGCGTCAAGGTGCCGGAGGTCTACTTTTCCGCGGCTGGG
Organism: uncultured Demequina sp.; assembly: GCA_937925595.1. Next base: position 808 of record CALALQ010000266.1, read on the forward strand.
AAGTCGAAAGAGGTTCCACCGTTCGTGGCCATGGCCTTCGTGGCGGGAGAATGCGTCGAGCCTCTGCTCGAGGACGATCGCACCGACGCGCTTCGGGAGCGGACACGCACGCGATTCCTCGATGCCGCCCGCATGCTCGGCAATCTGCACCGGGTCGTCCCCGCAGAGGTGGGTCTCGGAGACGAACCGGTCGTTACCATCGAGGACGAGATCAACCGATGGACGAGGGCGTTCACCACCGCGCCCGAGGACCTGCAGGGCGAGTACGAGACGTGCGCGAAGGCGCTGCATGCGACCGTCCCTCAGCCCATGGCTCACGTGGTCAATCACGGAGACTTCCGCCTCGGGAACACCCTGTGTGACGGCACGAAGGTCACCTCGATCATCGACTGGGAAATCTGGTCTGTCGGAGATCCCCGCATCGACCTGACGTGGCTGACGTATTTCACCGACGAAGCCCGGCATCCGGCCCGCCCCAACGACGAGCCCTGTGGTGCGCCGATGATCGCCGAAGTCGTCCGGGAGTACGAAAACTCGTTCGGTGCGAAGATTCCCGATCTCGAATGGTTCGACGCTCTCACGCGCTACAAGGAAGCCGCCGCGACCGCGCTGCTGATCAAGCGCGCGCGCAAACACAACACGATGAACCCCTCCTTCGCGCGGATGGAACCGGCACTGCCGGAGCTCATCCGCGAGGCGCTCACCCTCGTCGGCGCCTGACACGCCGCAAGCTGCGCCACACCACGAACTACTTGTAAAGGGACGACTATGTGGGATTTTCAGACCGATCCGGAATTTCAGGAGAAGCTCGACTGGGTCGCGACGTTCGTGCGCGAGGAGTGTGAGCCGCTCGACCTGCTCTTTCCGCACCTCGGCCAGCCGTACAACACGGAGAACAAGGCGGCCCGCGCGATCGTGAAGCCGTTGCAGGAGCGCGTCAAGGAGCAGGGCCTGTGGGCGTGCCACCTCGGCCCGGAGCTCGGCGGCCAGGGATACGGCCAGCTCAAGCTCGCCCTGCTCAACGAGATCCTCGGTCGCTCCATGTGGGCCCCGACGGTTTTCGGCACCGCCGCGCCGGACACCGGCAACGCCGAGATCCTCGCGATGTTCGGTACCGATGAGCAGAAGGCCCGCTACCTGCAGCCGCTGTTGGACGGGGACATCGTCTCGTGCTTCTCGATGACCGAGCCGCAGGCGGGCGCGGACCCCAAGGAATTCGTCTGCTCGGCCCGTAAGGACGGGGACGAATGGGTGATCAGTGGGGAGAAGTGGTTCTCGTCCAACGCTCGGTACGCGTCGTTCCTGATCGTCATGGCGGTCACCGACCCCGACGCCTCGCCGTACCGACGGATGTCGATGTTCGTCGTCCCCGCCGAGACGCCGGGGATCGAGATCATCCGCAACGTCGCAGTGATGGGCGACCGCGAGGAACTCGACGAGGGCACGCACGGGTACATCCGGTACAACGACGTGCGGGTGCCGTCGGACGCCATCCTCGGCGGACCGGGACAGGGCTTCGAGGTCGCCCAGGCCCGCCTCGGCGGTGGACGAGTCCACCACGCGATGCGCACCGTCGGCAAATGTCAGCGCGCCTTCGACATGATGGCCGAGCGGGCACTCTCGCGGACCACGCAGGGTGAGACGCTCGCGAAGAAGCAGCTCGTTCAGCAGTTCATCGCCGATTCGGCCATCGAACTCGCACAGTTCCGGCTGCTGGTTCTCAACACCGCGTGGGTCATCGACACCCAGCCGCACGGTGCCGCCCGCACACAGATCGCGATGTGCAAGGTTGCGATGGCGAAGGTCTATCACGACATCGTTCATCGGGCGATCCAGGTGCACGGCTCGCTCGGTGTCACCATCGAACTCCCGCTGCACGAGATGTGGGCGAACGCGTTGTCGCTCGGCCTGGCGGACGGACCCACGGAGGTCCACAAGGTCGCCGTTGCCCGCGGTGTCCTGAAGAACTACGAGCCCGTCGATACCCTGTTCCCCTCCGAGCACATCCCCACCCGACTGGCTGCCGCCAAGATCAAGCACGCCGCTGTCCTCGAGGAGTACGGAATCGCATGATCGACAACATGTTCGACCTCGACGGCAAGGTCGCCCTGGTGACCGGCGGCAGTCGCGGACTCGGACGCGAAATGGTCCTGGCCTTCGCGCGCGCCGGCGCGGACGTGGTGATCACGAGCCGCAAGATCGACGCGTGCGAAGCGGTTGCGCAGGAGGTCGAGGCCCTCGGCCGTAAGGCACTGCCGGTCGCGTGCCACGTCGGCAAGTGGAGCGACATCGACGCACTGGTCGAGGCTGCCTACGAGACTTTCGGCAAGGTCGACATTCTCGTCAACAACGCCGGCATGTCGCCGGTGGCACCGTCGTCCGCCGAGACGAGCGAGGAACTGTTCGACAAGGTCATCGGCGTGAACTTCAAAGGCCCGTTCCGGCTCAGCGCGCAGATCGGTGAGCGGATGGCAGCGGGCGACGGCGGGTCGATCATCAACGTGTCCTCGTCCGGCGCGATCTTCCCAGCGCCGAAGTTCGGCCCCTACGCCGGAGCGAAGGCGGCCCTGAATGCACTGACAGGTGTGTTCGCACGCGAGTTCGGTCCCACGGTCAGAGTCAACACGATCTCCGCGGGCCCGTTCCTCACTGACATCTCCGAGGCATGGCCGGAGGAATCACGCCGCTCGACCCGCAGTGCGGTCGGACGGCCGGGGAAGCCGGAGGAGATCATCACCACCGCGCTGTACCTGGCGAGCCCTGCATCGAGCTACACCACCTCGTCGCTCGTGCGTGTGGATGGTGGACTGTACTGATGCATAACCCATCCCGGGTCCGAGGAGGCGGTTAGCCATGCGAGCAGCACGTTGCGAGAGATACGGGCCGCCGGATGTGGTGACGGTGTGCGATCTGGCCGATCCGGTCCCGGCCCGGGACGAGGTGCTGATCGAGATTCGTGCGGCGGCCGTCAACTACCCCGATGTCCTGACGGTCGCCGACAAGTACCAGGTGTCCGTTCCCACGCCCTTCACTCCGGGTAGCGAATTCGCCGGAGTCGTGCGGGCGGTGGGAGCGGATGTCCGGTCGGTCGAACCGGGCGACGCAGTCATGGGTTCGGCGATGACCGGAGCATTCGCGGAACTGATCTGTGTTCCCGCAAGTGCACTCACTTCCAAACCCGACGGCCTCGACTGGGTTTCTGCGGCGGCGTTCCGCGTTACGTACACCACCGCCTATCACGCACTGGTGACCTTCGGTGCGATGCGGGCAGGCGACTGGGTGGTAGTGCTGGGTGCCGCCGGGGGAGTAGGGACTGCAGCAGTCGACGTCGCCACCCGTCTCGGCGCCAGGGTCATCGCCTGCGCGTCATCGGAGGAGCGACTGGCCGCGGCGACGAAACTGGGAGCGGAGGTCGGCATCGCCTACGACTCGGAAGACCTCAAGACGCGCATCAAGGAGATCACCGGTGGGGGCGCGCAACTCGTGATCGATCCCGTGGGTGGGAAGTACGCGGAACCGGCGCTGCGGGCACTGGCCCCGGGCGGCACGTTCGTCACCGTGGGATACGCGGCCGGGGAGATCCCGCGGATACCGTTGAATCTCGTGCTGTTGAAGGATCTTACGATTCGGGGTGTCGAGCTGCGCACCCTCGCGCAGCGGCATCCGGCCGCGCCGACGCATGCACAGCAGACGCTTGCGGCGCTTGTGACGGCGGGCATGAAACCGTTGGTGTCGCAGGTGTTCGGCCTGGACGATGTCGCGGGGGCGCTGAGGAGCCTGAACGACCGGACTGCTGTCGGAAAGGTCGTCATCGCTCTCGACGGAGCATGTTAATCTCAGAACCGCGTTCTTCATCGTATGGAGGTGAAAGCCGGCCGTGTCCTCATCTCCCGCCGACTCGCTCGACACCGAATTCCTGGTGATTTCCGGTGGTCGGCAGTTACGGCGCGCCGCCAGCCCTGCCCGGCAGGAAGCATATGACGCCGAGGTCCGGACATTGATCCGCGCAACCTCCGAGGTGATGCTCCGCAAGGGCTGCACCGAGGTTCCGAAGGTCAGCGAAATCGTCCACGAGGCCGGCATCACCAACCAGGCGTTCTACCGGCACTTCCGCAGTCGCGACGACGTCATCGTCGCCACCTACGAGCAGGGCATGCTGTCGGTCTACAGCTACCTCCGGCACCGTGTCGGCAAGAAGTCCTCGTGGCAGGACAAACTCGATGCGTGGATCGACGGGATTCTCGCCCAAATCGAGGATCCACGGTTGGCCGATCTGAGTGCCGTCATCCAATGGAATGTCGCCCAGATCGCCAGGGAGAAAACCGAAATCGAGCCGGTGGGACGGGAGCGTAT
>CALALQ010000267.1 GCA_937925595.1 uncultured Demequina sp.
GTGGATGGTGACGCGGTGCTGGGCGGCGATGAGGTTGACGTCGGGCTTCGGGTCGTTGCGGTGCATGGTGCTGCCTTCCTGTTCAGTGGCGGATGGTTGCCCACGGGCCGGGCGTGGCGGCGCGGCGGCGGCGGGAGATGTCGGTGTACTCGGGCGCGATGCGCAGGAACGTCTCGGCCTGTTCGAGGTCCACGGCCGGGTCCACGTCCTGGTCGTGCCCGTACCCGTTGCCGTACTCCCAGAACCGGTCGGCGGGCTGGACGATGCCCTCTGCGATGAGCAGGTCGAGGACGGTGCGGGCGATACGTTCGTGCGCTCCGACGAGGGTCTTCCCGAGGAGTTCGTCGGCGATCGCGTCAGCGAGCTGCTCCTCGAGCGGGTGCGGCTGCGGGTCATCGTCGTACACGGGGTCTCCTTGCCTGATGGCGCACGGTGCGCCCTCAGGACCTACATGCGCAGTGCGCACCCGTTCCGCCGGTCAGCCGCGATTGAAGGTGACGCCCTCCCATGCTCTCCACTCAACGTTCAGGTCGGGGAACATGTCGCGCGCCACGCTCAGGAGCTCCGGCCGGGCACGGCGACTGCGGGCGAACTGCCCACCGAGCCACACGAACATGCCCGCCGTCACGAGACCGCCGAGGGCACCGCCGACGCCGCTGCCACCGGTCAGTGTCCACCCGATGCCGGGTGCAAGCGCCGCTGAGAACAGGAACAGGAACGGGTTCACGGCGTACGGCCGATACACCCGACGCGACAGGGCTGGGTGCTTCCGGGCGACACGGTGCCGCAGCGCCGACTGGTCCAGTCCGTCCGGGCCGACCTCACCGAGCCGCATCCGGGCGAGCTCGATCTCCTGCTGGAAGGAGGGCGAGACCGCGCGCCCCCAGGCGCGCGCCTCGTCGATGAGCCGCTCAGCGAGCTCAATCAGCTCACGGGGCTTCGCAAGCTCCTCGACGGCGCGAAGTCGCCGCTGGATGCCATCTGTCGCATCCTCCGGCAGGGGCTCGCGGACCGGCCCGGCGGTCGGTGCAGCGCTCGTCTGTGTGAGCGTCGCCGAGCACTTCGCACACGAGATGACCACGCTGAGTCCGGCAGCCGTGGCGACCTTGCGGTGTTCGCCGCCAGCCGCGCAGACGTCGGTGAGGATGGTGGTGCTCACAGTGCCCTCGCAAACGCCAGGAGCTCCTCCTGGCTGACGGGAGTGAAGTCGTTGACGTCCACGCCGACGTTGAACATCCGACCGCTGATGCGGCGCTGTCCGTGGATGTGCCCGTGGATGAGGGGGTGGCCTTCGTCGGCGGGCCGGAAGAACGTGTGACGGTCCTGCTCGGTGTGGTCACCGTCGTACGGGTAGTGCGACACGGCGAACCGGACACCGTCGATGTCGATGGTGCAGCCGAGCTCGGGGAGGAGGGTGAACCCGGCATCCTCGTAGCGGCGGCGGAACTTCTCGATGTACGCGGGCTTGTTCCGGCCGGCTTCAGAGGTCCGGTCGTGGTTGCCGGGCACCATGAACTTGATGCCGTTCAGGCGGGCGGCGTACTCGATGGACTGGTCGAACGGGCCCAGGCACAGGTCGCCGGTTTGGATGAACACGTCGTTCACTCCGACGACTGCGTTGTGGCGGCGGACGATCTCCTCGCTCATCTCCTCGGCGGTCGCGAACGGACGGTTCGAGAGCTCGATGATGCGGGCGTGCAGGAAGTGGTGGTCACTGCCCGCCCACACTCGCCCGGCGGGCAGCAAGATGTGCGGCAGTGGCATGAGGTCTCCTCGGGTCGGCGCAGCGAAGCGCTGCACCTTCCCTATGCGCAGCGCTGGCGCTCGCCGCCGGTCAGTCGGGTCTTCCGAAGGTGGCAGGGTCCACGGGGCGCTGGCGCGCAGGGAACTTCTCGACGACGAGGAGGTACGAGTCGGTGACCAGGTCGCGGACGAGCTGCTCGTCGAGGCCGGCGCGGACGGTCACCCAATGTCTCTTGTTCATGTGGTAGCCGGGCGTGATCTGCGGGTATGTGTCGCGGAGCATCCGGGCCTCTTCCGGGTCCGCTTTCAGGTTCACGATCGCTTCACCGTGGAGCTCTGCGAGCAGCATGAACACCTTGCCCCGGACCCGGTACACGTCCCACTCGGGACCGAACGGGTGGTCCAGCTCCGCGCCGGGCAGCTCCCCGGCGCGGTCCTGTGCCACCTTGTGCAGCGTACTGTCGTCCATCGGTTCCGATCCTCCCACCAACGCCGAAGCGCCCGGCCCCTATGCGGGAACCGGGCGCCTCGTGCTGGGCGGCTCAGGCGAACTTGACGTCGCCCAGGTCGATGTCAGCCTCGGTGACCGTGGCACCGGCGGCGATGCCGCGGCCGAGAGCCTGACCGTCGAGGATGCGGCTGAGGTCCACACCGGTTGCGGCCTTCACCGAGCCGAACGTGGCAGCCAGCGACTCGCTCTGCTCACGGGCCATGTGCGTGCCGGCGCTGTCGCCACCGACGAGGGTGACCGAGCCGACGTTCGCGTAGCCCTTCGCGAACTCACCCATGAGCGTCGGCAGCACACCGATCAGCTCGCGGGCGAGGATCGCGTCCTGGTTCTCCTTCAGCGCCTCAGCCTCCGCCTTGATGGCTTCGGCCTTCGCCTGACCGGTCGCAGCGATCGCGGCGGCCTCAGCTTCGGCGCGGACACGGATGGCCTCAGCCTCCGCGGCGGCCGCGGCCTGGCGGGCGTCGGCCTCAGCCTTCACGCGGTACGCCTCGGCGTCCGCCTGCTGCTGGGCGATGACACGCTTGGCCTCAGCGTCCTTCTGCGCGGCGTACGCGCTCGCGTCAGCGTTCGACTGCTGCTCGTACTTGCGGGCGTCGGCGACCTTCTTGACCTCCGCGTCCAGGGTGGCCTGCTTGTTCTCAGCCTGCTGGAGGAGAACGGCCTGCTCACGCTCGGCGCGGGCGAGCGCCTCAGCCTGCTGCGCCTCCGCACGGGCACGACCGACCTCAGCGGACGCGGCCGCGGAGTTCTTGTCGTACGCGGTCTGCTCGACGAGGTTCTGCTCGTCGGTGGCGAGCTGGCGGGCCTTGACCTCGCGGGCTGCGTTGATGCGGGCGACTTCGGCCTCGCGGCGCACCCGCTCGACCTCGGTGGCACCGAGAGCCTCGATGTAGCCGTTGCGGTCGGTGATGCCCTGGATGGCGAACGAGTCCAGGATCAGGCCCTGCTCTTCGAGGTCGTTCTTGATGCCCTCGGCGATCTGATCGGAGAGCTTCTGACGGTCCTGCATGACCTCCTCGACCGACAGCTTCGCGACGACGCCGCGGAGGGCGCCTTCCAGCTGCTCGGTCGTGAACAGGTCGATGGCCTTGTCCTGGGTGGCGAAGCGCTCAGCGGCACGGCGCACGTACACGGGGTTCGAGCCCACCTTCACGAGGGCGACGGCGGCCAGGTCGATGGTGACACCGTTCTTGGTCTGCGCGGTCGTGTCGAACTTGATCTGGCGGGCGCGGAGGCTGATGGCCTCGCAACGCTGCGTGATCTTGTTGACGAACGTACCGCCGCCGGTGATGACGGCCATGCTCGAAGCGGCACCGCCTTCGGCACCCTTCTGCTTCTTTCCGACGACGACCAAAGCTTCGTCAGCCTTGGGCACTCGGTACCAGAGGCGGAAGAAGATGAACGCGACGATCGCGAGGACGACGAGGATGACGCCACCGACGATGAGCGCGCCGACACCGAGGCCGGCGGTGAGGATTCCAGAGAGATCCATATGGTTACGGGCTTTCGTAGGGAGGCCGCCAGTTCGCGGCCACTCACCCGCCCTATGCGCCGCCCCTGCGGCGAATGTCGCAGGGGTGCCCTACCGTCGACGCTCGTTCACACCCTTGTGCGAAAGGCAGGACGTGGCAGACCTCTCACCCGCCCTTCTCGAAGACCTCCGGTACGCCGTCGGCCGGTACGGGCTCTCCATCCTCGATGTCCCCCACGACCACCAGGGCAAGTCGATCGGCGAGCGCCTGATGATGCTCGTCGAGGACGGGGCCGCCTACCCTGGCTGCACGTTCAAGCGGACGGACCTGCGCAACGAGAACGCGAGCGTGTGGGAGCTGTTCCCCGTGAACACCGCGACCGTGAACGCGAAGAACGACCTGGTGGACCAGGCCGCACGTCTCATGGGTCGGGAACAGGAGCTTCGCAACGGCCCACGCCCTGCGATGGTCAAGCAGCTCCCGGAACGCCGGCACGTCGCAGCGCTCGAACAGCTCCTCGCGTTCATCGACGGTAACGGCGAGATTCCAGACATCGACGCGGACGAGTGGGCGGACCTGGAGCTGTTCGAGCGTGCTGCTCTCATCATCCCCGAACTGCGGGACGCGGAAGCTGCAGCCCACACCCGCGCGCAGCTGATCCAGGAGCTCGCGCAGGGTCTGGTCCCGCCCGCGTCAGAGGTGTACGTCCGGCAGGCCCTCGACCTGGACGGGCGGCTCCGCAACGCCGACGTCACCCTCGCCGCGTACCAGGTGACGGGGGCGCGGCTGCGTGAGGCGGTCGAACTGGCGCTCGAGGACACTCGCACCCACTTTGATGTCGCCCACCGGCTCCGTCAGGTGCGTGACGACTTGGAACTCATCGACGACGCCATCCACTGGCCTGGCCCGTGGCGGACCGCGCCCCGGCTGTCGGTGCCTGCTTAGTCGAGGTCGTCGAGTGCCCGCTGCGCGTGGTCGATGAGAAGCTCATGGTCGCGCGGGTCTTCTCCGCGGAAGTCGAAGGAGACCACTTCGTCCCCGTCGGCGACGTAGACGCTGAAGTATTCGATGCCGGTGATGACGATCTCGTAAGGCACCCCGTCACGGCCGGTGAACTCGGTGACGAAATCGTCTTCCGGGTACTTCGGCGCATCCCACGTCCCATCCTCCGGCGGACGTCCGAACGTCACGTACTGCTTCGTGACGGGGTCGCGGGGACGGTCCCGGTCGTCCATGTCAGTTCCCTGTCAGGGCGGCGAGCGCGCGGCGTGCAGCGGCGGTGACACCGGCGATGTTGTGCGGGTCGCCGACGCCGGCGAACGTGCCCATCGACTGGCCGTCGGCGTTGCTCAGCGAATACTGGTCGTCGATGCCGGTGTACTCGGCGCCGTAGATGTCACCGTCCGGGGTGGTGAAGGTGAAGTACACCTCGTCGCGGCGGAACGTGACCGGATCGCGGCGCGGCGGGGCGGGAGTGCCGGTGGGTGCCCACGGGTCTTCGGGGGCTGCCTCGAAGCCGTCCTCTGCCAGTTCGTCGAGCGCGTCCATCGCACGGTGTTCGAGGTCTGCCGGGTCACCGTCGTCGTCGAAGGTGGTGAGGACGGTCCCGTCGATGGTGCACAGGGAGAAGATGCCGTCGCCTTCGTCCATGACGTCGTAGTGGTTCCCGTCCATGCCGGTGACGGTGGCGACAGGGAACGTCTCGGCGGGAACGTCAAGGGGTGCCGGGTCGGTGTTGGACCCGGGACCGAACTGTCCGTTGGCCTTGTTGCGGCGGGCGTTGAGCTGGGCGAGGTCTGGCATACCCGTCATGTACGCGGCTTGCCCGCGTGACGAGACCGCGCTCGCATCCACAGGGCGGCGAGCGCGGTCTCAGGGCCGGTCAGTCCTCGATGAGTTCCAGGCCGTCCCACAGGCATTCGATGAGGTCATCGACAGTGTCGAACTTGACGATGGCGGTGACTGCGTCGTGTCCGAGGACGACACCATCACCGAAGTGACCGGACAGGTCGGTGACGCGCTTGCCGGCGTTGGTGCCTTCGGACATCATCGGGCGGCCTCCTCACGGACGAAAACGCTCGCCACATCCTGGCCGAGCACAGCACCCATCGGGGCGTCGGCTGCGACTCGGAGCATCTCGTCCACTTCGGTCACGGCGATCTGGGAAGCGAGGTCCTCGCCCCACGATTCGGTGAGGCGGGTGGTGAACTGCTCGATGAGCTGTTCGCGGGTGGTGTCCGTCTCGGTGACGAGGACGGTCGTCGTGGCCTTGGCGGACACGGTACCGATGAACGCTCGGTCGCATCCGCAGCGGCTGAGCCCGCCGCCGAAGGCGACCTTGTGGCTGTCGCACATGGCGTAGCCGCCGCCGACGACGATTTCACCGTCGATGGTCCAGGAGAAGTCGCCGGGGCGGTCGCCCTGGCCGGTGGTAGTGGAGACGAGGATCTTCACGGCTGGTCCTTTCAGGCGGCGTTGCGGAGGATGTCGGCGACCTGCGGGTAACGGTCGGGGTGCTTGATCTTGGTGTTCATGATGAACACGGCCAGGGACGTCTCGTACTGCTCGCGGGCGGTGCGGTTGGTGACGGTCTTGCGGGAGCGGGTCGGGACTCGCCGGGTGGTGTTCACGAACGCGCGGAGGTTCTCGAGGTTCTGGTAGAAGCGGGAACCGGTGTTCACATCCTCCCAGCCGGGGACGAGGGAGTCCATGATGTCCTGCCGGGACTGGTCCCACACCATCGTGCCGCGGCCCTTCTTGGCTTGGCGGGCGTTGACGAGGAAGCGGCCGAGGGTGCGCTCGTCCGCGTCGGTGCTGGTGATGGTCGGGAAGGCGCCGCGCTGGGAGACGAACTGGGCGACCTGCTGTGCCCGGTCGGAGAACTTCGCACTCGGGGTGGGGCGGCGGAAGGGGCGGACATTGTCGGTGCGCCAGCCGGGTGCGACCTTGTCGAGGTATGCGACGCGGGCCTTCGTAGTGGCCGGCAACGCCTCAAGGCGCTCGCCGAGGGTGGCCTGGCGTCGCTGGACGCGGAGGAAGTCGCCGAGGTCGTGCTCTTGCGGGTCGGCGGCGTCGCATTGGACGGGCATCCGGCCCTCCGTCTCACGGAACTTCGCGAGCTCGTGTGCCTTCTGGATGAAGAAGGCGGGGAGGATGCTGACGACGGTGTCGCCGACCTGGGAGGCGGGCACCTGCGGGGAGCGGGAGTTGTTGTGCATAGTCACCACATGCGCAGTGCCCGCCTGTTCTCCAGGTCAGCGGGTCAAGCTGCTCGCAGTAAGAGGTGAGCCGGACGCGGTTTCGCCGGTCACGAGTAAGGGCCCCGGCGACGCCGGGGCCCTTACATGGTAGGTCAGCTCAGTTGAGCTCTCCGTCTTCGAGGAGGCTCGTCACGAGCGCTGCGATCGCGGATCGTTCGCTCTTGACGAGGGTGAGGTGGGCGAACAGGTCGTGGCCTTTGAGGGTCTCCACGACCGATGCGATGCCGTCGTGGCGGCCGACACGGAGGTTGTCACGCTGGGCGACGTCGTGGGTGAGGACGACCCGGGAGTTCAGGCCGATGCGGCTGAGGACGGTCAGCAGCACGTTCCGTTCCAGGGACTGGGCCTCGTCCACGATGACGAACGAGTCGTGGAGGGACCGGCCGCGGATGTGGGTCAGCGGGAGGATCTCGATGAGGTCCTGCGCGAGCACCTCTTCGATGACGTTCTTGGACACCATCGCACCGAGGGTGTCGAAGACCGCCTGCGCCCACGGGCTCATCTTCTCGTTCGCATCACCGGGGAGGTACCCGAGCTCCTGCCCACCGACGGCGTACAGGGGGCGGAAGACGAGGATCTTCTTGTGGGACTGCTTCTCGAGCACCGCTTCCAGGCCCGCGCACAGGGCCAGGGCGCTCTTCCCGGTGCCGGCGCGACCTCCGAGGGAGACGATGCCGACGGACTCGTCTAGGAGCAGGTCGATCGCGAGGCGCTGCTCTGCGGAGCGGCCACGGACTCCGAACACCTCCTGGTCGCCGGGGACGAGCTTGATGCGGCCGTCGCCGAGGACGCGTCCGAGCGCGGATCCGCGTTCGCTCTTGATGACGAGGGTGGTGTTGACCGGGAGGCCCTTCACCTGGGACGACTCGATGGTCTTGTCCTCGTAGAGGTCGCTCATCTGCTCACCGGACAGGTGAATGGTCTCTCGTCCGGTCCATTCGCTGTCGACGGCCTGCTCGGCGAGGTACTCCTCGGTTTCCACACCGACCGATGCGGCCTTCACACGCATCGGGAGGTCCTTGGAGACGACGACGACATCTTCCCCGGCGATGCGGAGGTGCTTGGCGACGGCGAGGATATCCGTGTCAGCGCCCTTGATGCGCATGCCTTCGGGGAGCACGTGCGCATCGGTCTTGCTGAGGATGACCCGGAGGCTTCCTCCTTCGCCGACGGGGACGGCAGTGTCGAGCCGGCCGTTCTCGATGCGGAGGTCGTCGAGGTTTCGGAGAGCCTTGCGGGCGAAGTACCCGAGCTCGAGGTCGTGGCGCTTGGCTTCCAGCTCCACGATCACGGCGATGGGAATGACGACACTGTGCTCAGCGAAACGGAACATGGCGTGCGGGTCGCTGAGGAGCACGGACGTATCCAGCACGTACGTGCGCACCCCCTCCCCTGCCTGCGTGTTTCGGGCTTCGGTCTCGGGGGTGCTTGTCATGGGCTCTCCGATGG
>CALALQ010000268.1 GCA_937925595.1 uncultured Demequina sp.
TGAGCGAGACGGCGGTGTTCGTGGGTCGCCGCAAGCCGCTCGACGGTGGACTGCTTGGCGGGGGACCGGCGATGCGAGAGCCGGTGCACGCAGAGGCCGTAATCGCGGTGCGCGACCAGGTGAAGGCGACGTCCGCCGAGGCGGTAGCGCAGTTCCGTTCTCTTGGGCTGGACGTGGTGCTGCTCACCGGAGACAACGAGCTTGCCGCGCAGGCCGTGGGCAAGGAACTGGGGATCGACCGCGTGATCGCCGGGGTGCTTCCAGGTGGCAAGGCGGACGTCATTCGCGAGCTGCAGGAACCTGGCGGCGGCCCGCCCCGTCGCGTCGCGATGGTGGGCGACGGCGTCAACGACGCACCAGCGCTCGCGCAGGCCGACCTGGGGATCGCCCTGGGCACAGGCGCGGATGTGGCCCGCGAGGCCAGCGACCTCACGATCGTCTCTGGCGATCCGAGGGTGGCGGCGACGGCGGTGCGGTTGTCCCGCAGGACGCTTGGCATCATTCGCGGGAACCTCTTCTGGGCCTTCGCCTACAACGTCGCCGCGATCCCCTTGGCGGCGGTGGGCATTCTCAACCCGATGATCGCCTCGGCCGCCATGGGAGCGAGCTCCCTGTTCGTGGTGGCCAACTCGCTGCGGTTGCGCAGGGCCTAGGCGACGGGCCCGCCGAGCTGCCGCAGCGTCGGCCCTGCTGGTGGATTCTGCCTGCTTGCCCGGCCCCCAACCTCCTGCTGGTGGATTTGGCCCACTTGTGTGGCCAACACTCGGCAGCATCCACCATTACGGAGGGGATGCGCGCCAAACCGGGCAGCATCCACCATTTCGGAGGGGATGCGCGCCAGCCCAATAGAGTGAGAACGCCATGTCCGCCGTCATCACGCTCACCGACGTCAAGCTTCATCGCGGCGTCACTCAGATCCTCACCGGCATCAACCTCACCATCGCCCGCGGCGAGCACTGGGCGCTGCTGGGCCCCAATGGCGCAGGCAAGACCACGATCCTCAGCATGTGTGGCGCGCGCCTCTACCCCAGCACCGGCAGCGTCGACATCTTGGGCCACCGCCTGGGTCGCGTCGCCGTTCAGGAACTCCACTCCCGCATCGGCCACGTCAACCCGCGCCACCCACTGACCTCGCCACTCACGGTTCAAGAGGTGGTGCTCACGGGCTTCACCGGCACGCTTGAGACCCCGTTTCGGTGGGAACCCACCACCGCCCAGCTCGAGCGCACGCGCGACCTCATCGCGCAGATGGGACTCACGGATCGGACCCACGCCATCTGGCCCACTTTGTCTCAAGGAGAGCGCGGCCGCTCACTCGTCGCGCGCGCCCTCGCAACGGAGCCCGAGCTGCTCCTTCTCGACGAACCGACCACCGGCCTCGACGTCGCCGCTCGCGAGCAGCTGCTCGAGACCCTCGACGATCTCGCCGCCACCCACCCCGAGATCACGACGGTCCTCGTCACCCACCACCTCGAGGAGCTGCCAGAGACCACCACGCACGCAGCCCTCATTGCGCGCGGAGCCCTCACAGCGTCGGGCCGTATTGAGCAGGCGCTGACCACGGCGACGGTCACCGAGGCTTTTGAGCACCCCATTGCCGTGGAGAGGCATGGCCGACGCTGGGCCGCCAGGGCGCAGCGCACCGGCTCGGTGCATTAGCCAGCGAGCACTCAGACAGCGTCGAGCGCGCGAGACAGGTCCGCGCGCAGGTCCTCGACATCCTCGAGCCCGATCGACAGGCGGATGGTCGCGGAGCACATGCCAACGGCGGCGCGACCCTCGGGTCCAAGACGGCGATGCGTCGTGGTCGCCGGGTGGGTCGCGATGGATTTCGCGTCGCCCAGGTTGTTGGCGAGGTCGAATACCTGGAGGGCGTCCATGAAGCGGAACGCCGCGGCCTTCGCCTCGTCGCCGTGGGGGTCGGCTCCCTCTGGAAGCACCAGGTCAATCGTGACCAGGGTGCCGCCAAGCGTCATCTGGCGCTTGGCGAGCTCGTACTGCGGATGCGAGGGCAGCAGCGGGTAGCGCGCAACGGCCACCTTGGGGTGCGCATCGAGCCAACCGGCCAGGTCCAGCGCAGCGGCGGACTGAGCGCGCACGCGCACGGGAAGCGTCTCTAGAGACTTGCCAAGCACCCACGCGTTGAAGGGCGATATGGTCGCGCCCATGGTGCGCACCATCGTGAGCACCTTCTCGATGTACTCGGCAGAACCCAGCACCGCGCCGCCCAAAACCCGGCCCTGGCCATCGATGTGCTTGGTCGCGGAGTAGACCACAGCGTCGGCCCCCAGGGCGAGCGGCTTGGAGCCAATCGGTGTCGCAAAGACGTTGTCCACGATGAGTATCGCGCCGGCCTGCTTGGACAGCTCCGCGACGAACGCGATGTCCACGATGTCCTGCATGGGATTGGACGGCGACTCGACGAAGACGGCGTCGGCGGGCGTCGCGAGGGCGCGCTCCCAGTCGGCGTTGATGTGGCCGTCGACGTAGTCAACCTCGATGCCCCAGCCCGCGAAGTACTCGTTGAAGATCACGAGCGAAGACCCAAACAGTGCCTTCGCCGCCACGAGGCGCGATCCCTGCTTCAACACGGCGGCGAGCGACACGAACACCGCGGCCATTCCCGTCGCCGTCGCGAAGCACGCCTCGGCGCCCTCCATCGCTGCGAGGCGCTCCTCGAACATCGTCACGGTGGGGTTGCCGTACCGGCTGTACTGGTAGCGGTCGATCTCGCCGTTGAACGCGGCCTCCGCCTGCGCGGCGCTGTCGTAGACGTAGCCCTGCGTGAGGAACATCGGTTCGGCCATCTCCTGGAACGGCGTGCGGTGCATGCCGCCGCGCACGGCGAGCGTGTCGGGGCGCAATTCAGGACAGTCGGACGAATCGGTCATGGACACAGGCTACCGGCGACGCTTTCCTGCGTCCGCACCACTTTTCTTGCTCTCGCAGGCGCGGCGGCCCGACGCTGTGCGCGCTCGGGTGCGGACGGTTGCGATTTGCCGTGCGGACGCAGGGGGTGGTGGCCTAGACCAGCCGTGCCGCGTATTCCGCCCCGTCATCGCCGCGGGCGCTCACATGTGACCGGTCAACGTGCACGCGGATCGTCTCGACGCGTCCATCGCCGCTGCCTACACGCACACTGCGCTCCCCGTCCGGCCCACCGGGGAACACGTCGATCTCGAGCCCGCCAAACGCGTCGTAGTCGGGTCGTGAGATCTCGGACCCCCACGTGATGACGGCCCCGGGTCGCGCATACAGCGGAATCGAGTCGAAGCCGTGCGTTTCCGTCACCCAACGACCGCCCTCGACTTCCTCGCCGGTGAGTACGGAAGTCCACACGCCGTCGGGCAGATAGAAGCTCACCTCGCCGGTTGGCGACATGACGGGCGCGACCAGCAGGTCCGGCCCCAGCATGTACTGGCGGTCGAGGTAGCGGCAGTTGAGGTCGTGGGGGAACTCGAGAACCATGGGTCGCAGCACGGGGGTGCCGCGCCGCGCCGCCT
Source organism: uncultured Demequina sp. (assembly GCA_937925595.1). Next base: position 3,504 of record CALALQ010000268.1, read on the forward strand.
CGTCGCCAGCCGCGAGCAGGTATGGCATGAGCCGGTTCTTGAGGCGAGTGAAGTGGCGGGTGATCTCCACGGCCTCGTCGTCGAACATCCACGGCACGCGATACGAGGTGGACCCGTGCAGTCGCGAATGCGAGGACAGCAGCCCGAACGCGAGCCAGCGCTTGAACACGCCGGGATCCGGAGTGCCCTCGAAGCCGCCGATGTCGTGACTCCAGAACCCAAACCCGCACGCCGCGAGCGACAGTCCGCCGCGCAGCGTCTCCGCCATCGACGGGAAGCTCGACGTGTTGTCGCCGCCCCAGTGCAGCGGCATGGCCTGTCCGCCAGCCGTCGCGGAGCGAGCGAAGACAATCGCCTCGCCCTCGCCGCGCTCTTCCACGATCGCGTCGAAGACCGCCCGGTTGTACAGCTGCGCATAGAGGTTGTGCATGACGTACGGATCGGAGCCGTCGTGCCACGCCACGTCCGTGGGGACGCGCTCGCCAAAGTCTGTCTTGATCGAGTCCACACCCTGACGCAGCAGCTGTCGCACCACGTCCTTGAACCACGCGGTCGCCTCCGGGTTGGTGAAGTCGACGATCGCCATGCCCGCTTGCCACCAGTCCCATTGGAAGATGGCGCCGTCGGGCCGACGCACGAGGTAGCCCTTTGCCGCCGCCTCGCCAAAGAGCGCGGATCGTTGGGCAATGTAGGGATTGATCCACACTGACACCTTGAGTCCGCGGTCGTGGAGCCGGGCCAAGAAGCCCTCAGGGTCCGGGAACGTCTCGGGATCCCATTCAGCGGAGAACCACGTGAACTCGCGCATCCAGAAGCAGTCGAAGTGCACCACGGACAGTGGCAGTTCGCGCTCGGCAAACCCATCGATGAAGGACGTAAGCGTCGCCTCGTCGTAGCTCGTGGTGAAGGAAGTGGACAGCCACAGTCCGTAGGACCATGCGGGCACGCGCGCCGGTCGCCCGGTGAGCCCGGTGTACCGCTCAAGCACGTCCTTGAGGTCGTCGCCACCAAAGACTAGGAACTCGAGCACCTCGCCCGGCGTCGAGAACTGCACCCGCTCAACTGCCTCTGTGCCCACCTCAAACGAAACGTGCCCCGGGTGATTCACGAGCACGCCGTAGCCCGCAGACGAAAGATAGAACGGCACCGACTTGTACGACTGCTCGGAACTTGTGCCGCCGTCCGCGTTCCAGATATCCACCGACTGCCCGTTCTTGACGAACGGACCGAAGCGCTCGCCCAGCCCGTAGACGGTCTCGCCAACGCCAAGATCCAGCTGCCCCACCATGTACGCGGCATGCGGTGCGAGCCCGCCTTCGGCATAGCCAGCGACGCCGGCCGGCTCCGCCGTGACGGGCGAGTGGTCGGCAAGCGTCATGTGCGCGAGCGACTTGTGCCCCAGCCCGGTGATCCGGTGGCCGTTCCACGAGAACTCAACGCCAAACGCGTCCCCGCGTCCTACCGTCACCGTGAGGGGCCCGCTCGTGAGCGTCGCTTCGCTGCCCGACGCTGTGGTTGAGACAAACGCCTCGCTCGCCCCAGCGTCGGCCTGGCCGGGGAGGTCAAAGCCGCGGTGAGGGTCCCCGCCCGCATGATGCGTGACGCGAACTCTAGCGACGCCCTCGGCGGGGGAGTCGATGTCGATGGTGAGGGTGGGCAGATTGAGCGTGTGGCCGCGCTCGGTGATGACGCGTGACGGCGCCAAGATGTTGAGCGCCTTGGCGCTCGCGTCCACCTCGTACGCCTGCGCTGCATATGCAGCGGTGACCCCGTCCCGCAGCATCCAGAAGCCGTCAGTGAACTTCATGCGCTGGGCGCCTATTCAGGGAATTTCCAGGGAAGGCCGGCGACCTTCCAGCCCTCGACGTCGCGAGTTCCCACCTTGTCTGCGCTGCCTTCGAACCCTTGCAGGACGTTATAGGAGTTCGTGTAGCCCGCCTGCGTCGCGGTCATTGCCGCGCCGATGCTGCGCTGGCCGGAGCGGCAGATGAACAGCAGCGGCGTGTCCTTCGCGACGTCGAGCGCCTCGAGCTGCTCGAGGAAGCGCTCGTTGGGGATGCCGCCCGCGTGCACCCACTCGATGAAGTGGGTGTCCTTGCCGAGCTCGGACGTGTCCGGGACGCCGATCTGCTGCCACTCGCCAACCGTGCGCACATCGACCAGCACCGCGCCGTCGCGAACCAGCTCCCACGCCTGTTGGGGCGTCACGTCTCCCGCGTATCCAGCCATGTTGCCAGTGTAGGCGGTGGCTAGGCCGCTGCCTCCAAGGTGGCCAACGGAGCGGTTGCGGGCTTGAAGGCGGCGACCACTGCCGCGCCGATGACGGCACATGCCGCGCCGCACGCGAGCACTACCGCGAGCAGGATGAGCACCGGCCCTATCCACGTGTGTGCGACGTCGTAGGCCCAGTCAAAGGAGCCCTTAATGGTGAATGCTCCCAGGAGTAGGCCACCGAACAGTCCCAGCACCAGGCCGTGCGCTTGGGCCACGAGGTACTGAACGGATGCGGCCAGCCGGGATTCGGTGGGGGACACTCCCAGCGCCTCGCGCGCCGCGGCCTCACGTGAAGTAAGAGCGGCAGTTGCGACGGCGATCGCTACGCACACGAACGTAACGAGCGCGAAGACGGACAGGAAAATGACCGGATCAACGTGCGCGTAGCGGAACTCGTTGGGGATCGGACTCTCGTTGAACGGGAACTGGGCCAGGTCGGAGTTGTCTTGGGCGACAAGCGGCATCACCACGGCGAGCAGCACGCTGGTGGCCAGGGCCGTGATGAAAGCGGGGATGGTGAATTGGCGGGGGCGGGCGAGAATCGCGTCGCCTGCAATCATTACCGGTTTGCGACGCGACTGGCTCAGCCGTCGTGCGTGCCACGGCAGCGACATGCGGAGCGCCTCATGAGCGAGCATGACGCCGCCAACGACCAGCACCAAGCCCGCAACCACTACGAGCAGCGCCAAAGTTCCGTCGAATCCCACGAACGCGCCATAGACGGCCACTGTCAGGGCCGCGCTCCAGGCGATGGCCAGGGGACGAACGCGTACTTTGCGGGACGTGTGAACATCTGCGAGATCCGCTACGGGCTTGAGCGCGGCGGCAGGTTCCACGCGGGCGGACCAGAACGCAGGGACGGCTCCCACTGTGAGCGACAGGATGACGCCAAACATAAGCCCCCCAGCGACCACGGGCACGGAGAATGAGGTGGCCGGGGTCAGCATGGCGCCCGGAACCTTTGCAGCCACGAGACCTAGGTGGGCAGCGACAGCTCCCGCGCCCATGGCGAGGCCGACAAGAGCCGCTGCCACACCAATGGCGACTGCTTCGACGGCTGCGGACCAAAGAATCTGCTCCTTGTTCGCGCCTAACGCGCGAACGGTGGCCACCCAACGGGACCGTGCCTGGGCCTGAGCGCGGCCCAAGGCGAATGCGGCCGCGAAGATGCCAAGGACCAGGCCTGTGACGCCCAGAATGGCGATGGCATAGAACATGCTCGATGAGGGGTGGGTGACGAGCACGTTGCCTTGATCGTCTGGCCACGTAGACATGGAGGCGTTCCACGCGAAGTCGCCGTTCCCAGAGACGTTCACGCTCAGCCAGGGTTCTTGAGCCTCCACGTCACCGTTGGCACTCGCCTGCGCTGCGAACGCGTCGAGCCTGATGTCGTACGCATCATGCCAGGAGACGTACGCCTCGGGCACCGTCAGATTGATTCCGCCCTGGTCGACAGAGGAGTAGGTGAAGCCGCTCACCACAAGATGAGCATCCAGTGGGTGAGACATGGGGTCGAAATCTGCGCCTACGTATTCCAGTGCCTCGTATTCCAGTGCCTCGAGGGAGATCGTGTCCCCAATCGAGACGTTGTGCTCGGCGGCCCACGCCTCCGACACTGCGATCTCGCCGCGTTGAGGAGCCATGCCCGCGGTGCCCCGCGCTGCCCAGTCGATGTCGCCGTAGTAGGCCTCGACTTCGCGGGGGTCCGCTGACTCCGCGCTCCCGGGCAAGTAGGCGCCCGTGAGGGCCCAGCCAAACACGGAGTGCCCAAGGGAGTTTGCCTTGTCGATGCC
>CALALQ010000269.1 GCA_937925595.1 uncultured Demequina sp.
ACTCGAGTGCGATCCAGACCGTGCCGCGTTCGTCGACGGCGATGCCGTGGGGCAGGCTCCGCCTCGGAGACGTCGCGGCCACCGGTGCCAGGACAGAACGGAACGTTCCGCCGACACCATGGATCCGGTCGTGTGCCAGTACGTCGCGCGCGGGGAGCGAGGCCACATTGGTCTGGTACCTCATCAACGCGTCGATCCCCAACGAGAGCCGGGTCACGGAGCTCGTGACGCGCAAACGGGGCGCCATCGCGCCGAGTGACGCGACGGCGCCCCGTGATTCAACGGCGCAAGCGGGCCCGTGTACTACTTCTTCTTGGCTGCGGCCTTGCGCCCGGGTGCTGCCTTCTTGGCCGTCGGAGCCTTCGCGGCCTTCGCCGGAGCAGCAGCCTTCTTCGACGGCTTGTTCAACTTCGGTGCCGGGGCGTTCCCGGCGAGCACGTTCTTGAACGTGGCCAGCACGGTCGCCTTGGGCGCGTTCTTGGCCTTCACCTTCACGGTCTCACCAGTGCGTGGATTCCTGGCGGAGCGCGCTCCACGGCGCACCTTCTCGAACTTCACGAACCCGGTCCAGGTGACCGTCTCACCCTTGGCGACGCTCGCCACCACCACGTCCTCGAGCCCCCGCAGGGTCGCGCCGACGTCCTTGGGGGACTGGCCGGTGTGGGCGGCCACGGCTGCGATCAGTTCGCTCTTGTTCATATGGGAAACCTCCACATTGAAGTACCTGGGAACGAAACCGACAGTCTGGTCGATCACCAGCACGCACATGCGACTCCCGTACGCGACTCGGTGAGCTCCGCCCGGGTGGGCGGAACCTTCGGCCGGGGAGAAGACGCGGCCGTCATTCGAGCGCGGTGCGCTGATTGCGTGTGCCGGCGCGTCACGGACCGTTGAGTGAGAGCCGGCGGGCACCACGATGTTTCTCGAATGCCTTCCACTGCTCAACGACTGTCCACCGAGAAGGAAGGTACTTATGAAGCATCGTGTCGTCACCGCCGCCGTGGCGTGCTGCGTGGTCCTCGCCGCCTGCGGTACGAGCGACAACAAGTCCAGCAGCGCCGAGACGTCGACGACCGTCAAGCCGCCGACCACGGCGCCTGCCGCACCGAGCCAGTCGAGACCCCGGCGACGACCGTGGCAGCCACTGTTCCGGCCACCGAGCCAGTCGAGACCCCGGCGACGACCGAGGCACCCGCGACGACGGAGGCTCCAGCGACGACGGAGGCTCCCGCAACCACCGAACCCGCTGCCGTCGACAGTGACTACGCGCTCGCTGGCGAGTGGTACATGCTCCGCGAGATCACGAGCGACAACGACGACGCGTACTTCTGGCTCGAGAAGCCGGAAACCCTCGGCGTGGTCGTCGAGGTCCGCGAGATGACGATCGGTGACGCGTCGAACGGTGACACCCAGATCGGCTTCTCGTTCCTGTCCGAAGGCTTCATCGGCGGCACGCCCGCGACCGGCACCTGGGACGGGTCAAACCTCACCTTCTTCCGCTCGACGGACGACCCGTGCCTGTCGAAGGCCACCGGTGAGTTCGACGGCCCGGACCAGTCCCGCACCGAAGATGTCGGGGAGTTCACGGTCGTCGACGACACGATGCTCGCCGGGTCGGTCACCCGCCGCGAGACCACGGTCGAGTCCGACGAGTGCGAGCCGACCGACGCCGGCTTCTACGCGGACGCGTGGATCTTGCGCTTCGAGGCGTTCGAAGACCCTGCCGTCGAAGGCGTTTATGTCGGCCAGCTCGGCGAGGACGGCGAAGCAGTCGATTTCGACCTGAAGGTCTTCGAGGCAGACGGTCAGCTGTACTACCGGCACGCGGTGAGCTCACCGGACGAGCCCGGGTACGTGTTCATCGACGTGCCGATCAACCTGAGCTCCGACGGAACGTTCTACGAGGGTGGCGGCACGTACTACGACGGGTGTGTGAGCGACATTGACGGTGAGTTCATCGGCGATGACGCGTACGAGGTGACCACCCAGGTGCAGCTCGGATTCGCCGAACTCACGAACGGTCGGGTTGCGGTCCAGCTCGCGGAGCGGATGTCGTCGGTCGTGCGTGCCGACGTGACCGACCCCGAGGTCGTGCGGGCATGCGGTCCGGTGTCGCACTTCAAGACCGGGTTCGGCCTGCTCGTGGAGTGGACGTCGTTCGACGACACCGTCCCGGCGAAGGTCGCTTCCTGACCCTTTACTGAACCGGATACCGGCATCGTCAGCCGATATCCGGTAGCCGTCCATCTGGCCGGACAGCATCGTCTGTCCGGCCAGATGACGTTCTGCCCGTCCACGACGGGAGCTCGCCACCGAACCGCAGTCCTCGGACCACGAACCAGCGCCAGATGGCCAGTCGTCCATCGCCCTTGTTCGCAACAGGGCCGTGACACCCGCCATCACAGACCGTGGCTTCAGGCTCCCGTCGAGATCGAAGACGGCACGAGCAGTTCGTCTGCGACCTCGACTGCGATCAACTCGCTCTGAGGTTGTCGACCGCTCGCGTTCACCGGGAGGTGGTCTGGCGACGTGCTGTGAGCTCGGCGAGGGTGACGGTTGGGCTCGTGTCGGCGAGCGGTCGCCGGGCGACGACGACGAGCCGATCTGCTCCGTAACTGCGTTCCGGGTGCTCCTGGGCGTCGAGGTCGTTGAGGAGTCCGACGGCTTCCTCTCGAGTCTGGCGTCGCCGGGCGGCCTCGTGGGTGATCGGGGCGGGAGGTGGCGAGGGCCGTACAATCCGCGGAGCAATCCGCGATACGAACCGCGGACACGCCGCCCCTGTAGCTCAGTGGAGAGAGCAACGGTTTCCTAAACCGCAGGTCGCAGGTTCGATCCCTGCCAGGGGCGCTCGCGCAGCACCGACGTCGTGACCCGTGCGCAGGATCCGCGCGGACGGGTCACGACGTCGGGGACGGGGTACCGTCAGCGGCATGGCTGGAGCGCTTGCACCGTTCGACCGGACGACTGCGCTGGTCGTCGTGGACATGCAGAACGACTTCGCCGATCCGGCCGGGTCGCTGTTCGTGCAGGAAGGCGACACGCTGGTCGAGCCGATCAACGCGCTGATGCGCGCGGCTCGCGACGCCGGGTCGACGGTCGTGCTCACGCAGGACTGGCACCCGGAGCGCACCCCGCATTTCGAGCCCGACGGTCCGTGGCCCGTGCACTGCGTCGGTGGCACGTGGGGCGCCGACCTGGTCGACGGGCTGGACCGCCACGCCGACGCTGTGGTGCGCAAGGGGACCGGGGGAGAGGACGGCTACTCGGCGTTCACGATGCGTGACACCGAGACCGGCGCCGACCTGCCGACCGGTCTGGCCGGCCTGCTCCGCGAGCGTGGGATCGAACGGGTTGTGGTGGTCGGGTTGGCTGCCGATGTGTGCGTCGCCGCGACGGCCAAGGACGCGGCCGCAGCCGGGTTCGCCACGGACGTCGTGTGGTCCGCGACGCGGCCGGTGTATCCCGACGCGGTGCCGCAGGTCCGGCGCGAACTCGCCGAGGCCGGCGTCGCGGTGGTGGGCGAATGACACCCGGCGACCGCATCCGGGAGCGCTGGGCCGCGGCCCGCGGCCCCTTGTTCACCGACCTCTACGAGTTGGTGATGGCCCAGATCTACTTCCGCGAGGGCATCGCCGAGCAGACCGCCCAGTTCGACCACTTCTTCCGCCGCTACCCGGACTACGGCACACACCAGGCCGGCTTCTGCGTCACCGCCGGGCTCGGCCCGTTCCGCGCGTGGTTGCGTGATCTGCGCTTCGGCGACGACGAGGTCGCCGCGCTCGGCGCACTGCGCGACTCGGCCGGCAATCCGATGTTCGGCCGTGACTTCCTGGACTGGCTCTCCGCGCCCGACCGGTTTGCCGCGCTCGAGCTGACCGCGATCCCCGAAGGACGGGTCGTGCATCCGCACGAACCGATCGTGTCGGTGACCGGTCCGCTGGCGGTCGCGCAGCTCGTCGAGACGGCCCTGCTCAACCACTTCAACTATGCGACCCTGATCGCGACCAAGGCGGCGCGCATCGTGGCCAGCGCGCGCGGTGGGACGGTGCTCGAGTTCGGCATGCGCCGCGGCCCCGGTGCCGGTGTGAGCGACGGCGTGCGCGGCGCGCTGATCGCCGGGTGTGCGGGCACGTCTGACGTGGAGGCGTCGATTGCACTCGGCACACAACCCAAGGGCACCCACGCGCACGCCCTCGTGCAGGCGTACCTCGCCAACGGCGGTGGCGAGCTCGAGGCCTTCCGGGCCATGGCGCGTTCGGCACCAGACGACTGCGTGCTCCTGGTCGACACGGTCGACACGCTCCATTCGGGCGTGCCCAACGCGATCAGAGTGTTCGAGGAGCTGCGGGCGGCCGGGCATCGCCCCGCCGGCGTGCGGCTCGACTCGGGCGACCTCGCCTACCTCGCCGTACAGACCGCCCGCCAGCTCGACGAGGCCGGCTTCGACGACGTACCGATCGTGCTGTCCGGCGACCTCGACGAGGTCAACATCTGGCAGATCCTCACGCAGGTCGACGAGGAGGCCGCCCGTAACGGCATGGACGCGGCCGGCATCCGCCGGCGGCTCGCCTACGGTGCCGGCACGCGCTTGATCACCTCGCACGGCGACTCCGCGCTCGGTGGGGTGTACAAGTTGGTCGGCCTCGAACGCGACGACGGGTGGGCCCCGGCGATCAAGATCTCCGAGGACCCCGGCAAGGTGCCGCTTCCGGCGCGCAAGAAGGCGTGGCGCCTGTACGACCGGCGCGGGATGGCGATCGTCGACCTCGTCGGTCTGCCGGACGACGATCCGCTCGCTGAGCCGATCCTGGTGACCCACCACCCGACCCGGCCGGAGGTGCACACGGCACGCCCGCGCGAGGAGATTGCCGAGGTGGAGGAGCTGCACGTCGCGGTCGACGTCGACGCGCCCGACGAACCGATCGAGGAGTTGCGCGCCCGCTGTGCGGCCGATGTCGAGCGGCTCGACACGGGCGTGCGGCGGCTTGTCAACCCGCACGTGTACCACGTGTCGGCGACCGAGCGTCTGCACCGCCTGCGGGTCGACCTGATCGCGCGCACCGACCCGGCCTGACCGCCGCGGCTCAGTCCGCGGCCGGCTCCGTGGCGCGCGTGTCTCGGTAGGAGGCGAGGAAGCGCTCGATCGTGTACTCGCCCACCCGCGAGACCGCCTCGGGATCGTGGCCGAGCAGGGAGCACATCATCAGCGGCCCGACCAGCGTCATGGCGACGTCGTGGGCGTCCACGTCGGCGGGCAGTCGACCTTCCCGGATGCCCTGCTCGAGGACGGTGTGCAGCGACTCGATCTTGGCGTCACGGTCGTTGTCGGTGAGGTCGTCGACTTCCGGCAGGTACTGCTTGAGGGTCATCAGGGCGGGGAGGATGCGCCGCCACTCCGGGTCGGTGAAGTGAGCCGCGACGCCGGTCACGAAGTCACGCAGACAGCGTTCGAACCCCTGCGTCGGGTCGAGTTCGGGGGTGCTCGGGATGTTGGTGCG
>CALALQ010000270.1 GCA_937925595.1 uncultured Demequina sp.
ACTCGTCTCGATGATCACCGGGCTCGCCGCATGACCGGCCTGGCGACCGTGGCGCCGGGAGCGCACCTCCGGGCGGAGATCGCGGAACAGCCCGACCGGTGGCGCGATCTCCAGGCTGACGAGCGGGAGGCGATCGACGCCGCCGCCGACCTCATCCGTGGCACGGCTCCGGAACTGATCGTCTTCGCCGCGCGCGGGTCGAGCGACCACGCCGCGCAGTACGGGCAGTACCTCGTGCACAACCTGCTTCGGATCCCGGCGGCGCTGGCCACGCCGGCGACCGCGAGCGCGTTCGGTGTCACCCTCACCTACCCGCGGTCGGTCATGCTCGCGGTCTCGCAGTCGGGCGAATCCCCGGACCTCCTGGAAACGGTGCGATCGGCTCAGGATGCCGGCGTTCCGGTCGTGGCGTTCACGAACAACGGCGCGAGCACACTCGCCGGGCTGAGCGACGTCCACGTGCCCCTTGCGGCGGGGCCGGAGCTCTCGGTCGCCGCGACCAAGACGTACACCGCTGAGCTCCTCGCGCTGTATCTGGTGCTGTCGCGCAGCCAGGGGGCCGATTGGACGGATCTGCGGCGCACGGTCGATGCCACGGCCACCGCGGGTGCCAGCACCATCGCGGCGATGGCGACGACGTCGTCGGTCCTGGCAGACGTGCTTCGGGACGAGCAGCGCATCCTCGTCGTGGGGCGGGGGTATTCGATGTCGTCGGCCAAAGAAGGCGCCCTGAAGCTGATGGAGACCAACGCGATCGCGGCGTCGGGCTGGAGCGTCGCGGACGCGACCCACGGACCGCTCGGGCAGGTCCTCGCCGGCACCCCGGTCATCGTGCTCGCCGCGAGTCCCGGCGGTCATGAATCCGTCGCCACCTTCAGCTCGGCGGCCGCGGCGCTCGGCGCGAAGCTCATCGTGATCGGCGATGAGGACCTGGATGAATCGACCGAGGTGTGGTCCCGCATCCCGCTCCCTGAACTCGAAAAATTCGGGGTGCCCGCCGAGCTCTTCCCGATGATCGAGATCCTCCCGCTGCAGCAGCTCGCGCTCGAGCTCGCGCTCCGACGCGGGCTGAACCCGGATCAGCCCGTCGGGTTGAACAAGGTGACGAGGACGCGGTAGCGATGCACGAGCCGAAACAGCACGCCGCCACGGTGCAGACCGTCCTGGGACCCGTCCCCGCCGACGCGTTGGGACGCGTCATGGTGCACGAGCACCTGCTGTCGCTCGTGCCCGGCCCGTGGCTGAGCGGCGGCAGCTCGGACGACCGTGTCGATCTGGCGGTGCGCGCGCTCTCGTCGCTGGCAGCGGCGGGGGTCGGCACGGTCGTGGACATCTCGCCGTATGGCGTGGTCGGTCGAGACGACGACGGGTCGAACGCGGCGCTGCTTCGGCAGATCGCACGGAAGTCGGGGCTTCACATCGTGTCGGGCACGGCCGTCTACCTCGAGGCGTACTCGCCGCGATGGGCGCTGGACGCCACGCTGCCCGAGCTCACCGCCCGCTTCATCGCCGATGCCACCACGGGCATCGGCGAATCGGGGGTGGTGGCCGGCGTGTTCGGTGAACAGGCGACGAGCCTGGGGGAGATCACGCCGCATGAGGAGAAGTGCCTGCGGGCGAGTGCGAGGGCGTCGCGTGAGACCGGCCTCGGGATCATGACCCACACCACGCACGGGACCATGGCGCATGAGCAGGTCGACATTCTCTCCGCTGAGGGCGTCGACCTCGCGTCCGTCGTGATCGGGCACATGGACACGCAGCTGAGCGTGGACTTCGTCCGCTCGGTGAACGACCGGGGCGTGAACGTCGCGATCGACACGATCGGGAAGCAGACGTGGGAGTTCTTCGTCGGACCGCCGGAGGCCGACCCGGCCGATGGGGAGTTCGTGAAGCACGCGTTCCACCGGTCCGACGCCAAGCGGGCCGACCTCGTGGCCGCGCTCGTCCAGGACGGCCGGACCGAGACGATCTTCCTCGCCTCGGATCTCACGGGCGCTGAGGTCTGGATGAACCCCGACACGCACGGCCGGCAAGGCTACAACTACCTCGTCGACGTGTTCGTGCCGTTGCTGCTCGAGCGCGGAGTCACGGAGGAACAGTGCGAGACCATGCTCGTCGGCAACCCCGCTCGCCTGCTCGGGCGCGCGTAGGGCGCGCGTACGGCGCGCGTAGCGGCAACCCCGCGGCTCAGCCGAGGCTGCCCTGCATCGCAACCCGCACCCGGATGGCGAGGTGCAGATTGAGCCGGGAGTCCGGGTCGGAGATATCGCAGTCCAGCAACTCACGGATACGTCCGAGCCGGTATCGCAGCGTGCTGCGGTGGATGAGCAGCGCATCCGCCGTGCGGTCGTAGTGCCCGCCCGAATCCAGGTACACGCCGAGCGTTCGGACGAGCTCGGAGCGGTGGTCCCGATCGTGTTCGACCAGCGCGCCGAGCCATTCGCTCACGAAACGTTCGAGGTGGGCGCCGTCGTCCGAGGTGTCGAGGAGGCGCAGCAGGCCGAGGTCGTCGTGGTTCGACAGTCCGAACGGCTGGCGCGACTCGGCACGGATCTGCAGGGCGCGGCTCGCCTCGGCGACTGAGCGGGCGAGGTCCTGGGCGGTGGAGCGCCCGCCGATGCCGATCCTGCCCCGACCGCTGGACACCGCGGCGGACAACCGCTCATAGAGCGACGAGAGGTCGTGGCCGTCGGCCACCACCGCCAGCAGCGCACCCGATCGCCGCGAGATCAGTGTCGGCACGCGCATCGCCGTGAGTTCGTGGCGAAGCGCAGCGCCGATGTCGACGCCGTTCGGCGTCGGCGACTCCCAGTCGACGAGGATCGTGCGGAGGGCGACGCCGAGATCGAAGCCGAGCGCTTCGGCGCGTGCGAGGGCGTCGGTGACTTCCGTCCCAGCGAGGAGATCGTCGGCGAGGTCGCGACCCAGGCGGATCTCGACCTCCGCGATGTTGCGGCGGTGGGCGAGTTCCACGGCGATCATCGCGCTCGCGTACTCGACGGCGAGTCGGTCGTCCTCGCTTCGGCTGTCGTCCGGATCGTGGATGCCGATGACGCCGAGGGTCTCCCCGCGTGAGCGGATCGGCGTGACTCGCCAGCCGCGGTTGCGCGACGCGGCGGTCGAGGACGTGCGGTCGGGCTGGAGCAGGCGTGACGGCGCCGCGGCGTCGCCGACGGCCGCGAAGCCGAGCTCGATGCCGAAGGAGTCCTGCAGCACGACTGCCCTTCCGGTGATCAGGCTCACCGCCTCGACGATCCGGGCCTCCCCATCGCCGATTCCGACGGCGGCGAGGAGCAGGTCACGGATGTTCCGGTGCGCATGCAGTCGCGCGATCGTCGCCGCCATCGTCCGGTTCGAGTCCGCCTGAGCTTCCGAGAGCCGGCGGAGTTCGCCGGCCTGGGCGCGTTCGCGGTCGATGAGCTCTGCGGTCGACAGGGCAGAGCCGGTCGGCGTTGCCAGTGCGTGCAGCAGAAACAACTTCTCCGTGGAGGGCTTCGCCGCCGCTTCGAGGACCAAGGCACCCCTCACCTTGCCGGTGCCACGGAAGAACAGCGCGTAGAGCCAGCCGTCATGGCCGTCGAGTGCTCCGCTCTCGCCCGCCCGCGACGCGACCATCAGATCGAGTCGCCGGTTGGCCCTGCCGGAATATCGCACGAGGCGGCCGTCGGCGGCGACGTACGCCGCACGAACGCGACATCCGGCGATCGCCCTGGCCGCGGCGCCGGCCAGCCGCATCGTCCCTCGAGTGGAGGGACGCTCGAACATCTTCGAAGCCACCCCGAAGAGGTCGTACAGGCCCGACTGCGTCTCCGCATCGAGGGAGCCCTGTGCGACGGGGTCCGGGTCGCTCGTCGGGTACATGGTGGCGTATTCCCCGTTTCACCCTAGTCCTTCCCGGTTGGGCCCGGCAGGGCCAGCGCCGAACGTCCCTTTCGCCCTCCGAGTGCGAAGACGCGAACGTGCCGGGGTTGCAGACTCGCCACGAACCAGACCGTCGTCGGACGAGTCGGACGAAAAGCGCACGTCGGCGAGCAGTGC
>CALALQ010000271.1 GCA_937925595.1 uncultured Demequina sp.
GTCGTGACCAGCTTCTCCGCGTCCTTCGGCTGCCCATCGAACAGGTCGACCACGGACGCGATCGCATCCAGCTGATACGGCTGACTGGCGTCGAACTGAAATCCTGATCCGCTCGCTGTGCTGTTCTTCATGCTCAGGCCGTCCAGAGCTCAATGCCCTTGCTCTTCGCGAGCTGGGCCAGGTTGGTCTTGAGTTCGTCATCGCCCTGGAAGGCGTCCTCGAGCACGATGATCCGCGTCGGAGACTCGTCCACAAGCGCACGAAGCTGCTCGAGCGACGGCTTGACGTGCTCGTTTAGATACGCCAGCACGGCGGTGTCGCCGTCACGGTCGCGTACAAGCCGGATATCGAGGCCACCAATCTCGGCCGGCGCGATGTCCTCAGTCAGGGAGTAGCCCTGCTTGAGCAGAATCTCGGTGAGCAGATCGTCGGCAGTCGCGTCATCGGTCGCACTGTCACGAAGGCTGAGCAGGTGCTGCTGCAGCGCATCTTCCTCGACATCGCTCGAGATCTTCCACTTCGAGAAGCTCGTATCAACCAGACGAAACGCGCGGAATCCAGTATCGAGTGCCTCATCGCGCGCCTTGAGGTACAGCGCGAAGTCCTTCTCGACCTTCTCTCCCGCCAGTTCGATTCGTCGCCTGGAGATCGCTGCAATGGAGTCGAAGCCCGCACCGCGCGCCTCCGACTCACCGGGCGTGGGCTCGGGCAGCTGTACCTGAATGAAACGGCGAGAACCACCGTCGCGAGCGTTTTGCTCCATCACGGCGTGGGCGCTTGTCCCCGAGCCCGCAAAGAAGTCAAGAACGATCGAGTCCTTAGAAGTCCCGATCTGAACGAGGTCAGCCAGGAAAGGCACCGGCTTGGGGCCATCGAAGTAGCGGCCGCCGAGAAGCTCCTTGAGTTGCTTAGTCGCAGTGCTCGTGCTGTAAGCAGGTTTGAAGAAGACGGACTTCGGCTTGCTGCTGGGGAGGTCGCCAAGATCAGGGCGCTGCTTCTTATAGAACTGCCAGCCGTTACTTGTGTGCTTCAGGATCAGGTTGTGCTTCTCAGCATTCAGCTTGGCCTTGCTCCAGTACCAGCTGAGTTCATCGCCCGCCGGGTTGAGTGGCCACAAAGTGTCGTGCGCCGGGTCCTTCGGCTTATCGTCCTCAGTGACGTAGAAGTCACTGGTCTCCGGAACGATGAAAATCGGGTACCAGAGCTTCGGCCGCTTGCTTCGCGGAGCGTTGACGCCAGTGGCGCGAAGGTTGTCTGCTTCCTTGAACAGGCCGTGATCGTCCTCTTGCCACTCAGCGAGGACCTTCTCCTCGTCGACGGGGAACTTGTTCAGCACACAGGCCGCCTTGTTGCGAGCGCACGCGATGACGAACTCATGGGTTTCAGCGAAGCCGAATGCGTCCTGATTGCCCTTGAGATTCATGATCACGGGGAAGGCGCCGAGGACATTGTCGGACCCGAAGATCTCCTCGCAGAGACGGACGAGATGGGCGAGTTCGTTCTCGTCGATCGAGATAAACATGATGCCGTCCTGTGTCAGCAGGTTCCGCGCGAGCTTGAGGCGCGGGTACATCATGTTGAGCCAGTTGGAGTGGTAGCGGCCCTCGGTCTCCGCGTTGGTCGCGACTTTCTTGCCTTCCTCGTTGACCTGGCGCGTCCATTCGAGGTAGGTTTCGAGACCCTCCTTGTAGTTGTCCGGGTAGACGAAGTCTTTGCCGGTGTTGTACGGAGGATCGATGTAGATTAACTGGATCTTCGCGTGGTAGTGCTTCTGCAGGATCTTGAGCACTTCGAGGTTGTCGCCCTCGATGAAGACGTTCTGCGTCGTGTCCCAGTCTTTCGAGTTCTCGAAGTCGGGCTTCAGCGTCGCCGTGGTCGGTTCCTGCGCCGCACGGAGGGCGCGCTTCTTGCCGGGCCAGAACAGTCCGAACCGCTCGCTGCTGTCGGCTGCGTCGCCGTCGAGCAGTTCCTTGAGCTTCTCGACATCCACCTTGCCGTCGGCGATAGCCTCGGGAATCAGATCGGCAAGCTGCGCTGCCAGCTCGGTCTGGAAGTTCGGAGTAGTGGATGGTGTTTCGTAGATCTCGTCGGTCATTCGGGTGATTCTCTTTCATGATCTAACAATTTGCGTCGGGTTTGTGAATGACCCGCGGTCGATGTGGCGATCCGCCAGCGAATCGTAAACAGGTGCTCGGTCTCCTGGGTTCCCTGGAGCGACTGCTCGATCAGCTCAAGGAATTTGTCCGCTTCAGCCCGGAGCTTCTTGCGCGCGTCCCGGAAGTCCTCGTCGGCCTCCTCGGCACGCTGTTCCCACTTCCGGGCTTCCTTCTTGAGGCGTAGCTGCTCCATCGGGTCGTCCGCCTGGCGGGCGAGCTTGCGGGCTTCCTTCTCCTTGGCTCGGTACTCGCGGATCTTGCCTTCGTGCTCGGCCTTGCGATCCTGCTGGTTGCGGTAGAGCAGTTCCTCCTGCTGGTCGTAGTAGCGGGAGTTGCGGCCCTGGACTTCCTTCTCCAGCTCAGCCCGCCGTGCATCAAGGTGCGGCGTGAAGCGTGCCGCTTCGATCGACACGGGCTGCTCGCCAACCTCGATGCAGGCCAGGTCGAGAATGTCTGCGACGTACTCCTCGTCGAGCCACCGGCCGTCGTCGGTCAGGGCGCCGGCGAGCATGTAGGACTCGCAGATGTCCTCATCGCGTGCCTTCATGCGGAAAGTCGCAACGTTCACAGTCAGCTCGCCGCTGGTTCCTTCCAGCGCGCGGATTGCGCTGCTCACCCGCTCCGACTGCCCGAGCGAGAAGGTCACCTTTCGTGCCGGGGTGTCGTGGGTTTTCGCCGTCTCGATGACGTGCCTTGCGAGCGGGCTCGCATAGCGGTACTGGTGGGCGTGTTCCAGCGGCTGGGACTTGAAGAAGTAGCGCCCGGTCGGGGCATCCTTCACCGGTGACTGGTTCAGTATGAAGGTGCGTCCGTCGCCCTCGAAGGTCGCGTGCTCGTTCAGTTCGTGTCGGGTTACCGCGAGCAGCAGGCGCTCGAACTTGTTGAGTACCTCGCCAGACTGTGTGTCGTATGCCTTGAGGCGATCCTGTACGTGCGGGTCGAGGTTGTCGAAGACCTTCGCCTTGGCGCTGGCCATCTCGCGCGAGATCTCGCTCGCGTACTGCGCTTCCAGCTCCCGGAATGCGGCATCCAGCTCGTCGGCGGTTCGGCAGCGGGTGAGGATGTCGCTGATCCTCTTCTCGAAATCCAGGCCATCCTCGATCGCTCCGAGCACCTCGTCGCTGGCTCCGAAGACGCTGGAGAACAGCTGGAACTTGTTCGTCAGCAGCTCCAGGATGCGCTGCTCGGCGATGTTGCCCTTGTTCGAGAAGTTCACGACGACGACGTTGTGCTTCTGCCCGAAGCGGTGCACACGACCGATGCGCTGTTCGACCCGCTGGGGGTTCCAGGGCAGGTCGTAGTTGACGAGCATCGAGCAGAACTGCAGGTTGATGCCCTCCGCGGCAGCCTCGGTCGCGATCATGATCGTCCCCGCGGTGCGGAAGTAATCCACCAGCGCCTTGCGACGATCCACGGCGGCGATGCCGGTGATCAGGTCACCGTCTCTGTTCTTCTCAAGCCACGCCTGGTAGATCGCGGTCTGCTCCGGCCCGTTATTCGAGCCGTTGAAGAGGACCAGTCCCTCGCCACGACCGGCCTCCCGCAGCGACCGGGCGATGTACTCCTGCGTCTTCGTCGAGTCGGTGAAGATGATGGCCTTCTCGGGAGCCCCCAACTCACGCAACCGTTCGAAGCCCAGGTCGAGCGCCTCACCAAGTTTGACGGCCTTCTGGTTCACCGTGATTGAACGGGCCAGCGCAGCATACTCGCGCAGCTCCGCGACCTCAGCACGCATCGCCTCCAGCAGTGACTCATCCAGCGGCAACGACGACGCACGGGCACTGCTGCCGGTTCCGTCGATCTCCTCGGCCTCCTCCAGCTCCTCGCTGGTGAGCTCATCGTCAACGGCGAAATCGGCTGCCACGAGGCCACCACGACCGTCCCGGCGTTGTCCGGTCGCGACCTCGTCAGCCAGGCGGTTGGCGACGTTCTCCAGCGTGCTCGCGACCGCGAAGGTTGACGAGCCGAGGCGCTTACGGATGATCAGGGCAGAGAGATGACGCTGACTGCCCGCGAAGGCGAACAGCTCATCGCGCTGTAGGTAGTCGTTCACCAGGTCGTAGAGCCGCGCCTCGTCCGGCGACGGGGTGAACTCAACCGTCAATGGCAGGCGCTTAGTGAAGTGGATGTACTTATCAGCGTCGCGCCGCAGCGTGCGCTTCGAGATGGTCGCAACGCGCTCGACCAGGTCGTCGTCCCCGCCGAGGTCTCGGTTCTTGACGTACCGCTCCCGGAACGCATCGAGCGAGTAGAAGTAGCCCGGGTCGAAGATCGACACCAGCCCATACAGCTCCTCGAGCTTGTTCTGCAGTGGCGTCGCCGTCAGCAGCACCGTCTTGTGGGCACCCTTGACGATGTGCGCCACCGCCTCAGCGGCCTTGGTCTTGCCCGTCCAGTAGTTGCGCAGCCGGTGTGCCTCGTCCGCGACCACGAGATCCCACGCCTTCAGCAGCGACGTCTCATGTCGGAGCGCGAACTCGTACGAACAGATCAGGACTTGTGTCGGGCGCCCGCCCGCTGCGGCAAGCAGTGATTCTTTCGACTTCGGGTCGAGGATGGCAGACAGGATCAGGAACTTCTCGTATAGCTCCTGCTGCCACTGCTGCCGCAGACTCGACGGGGCAACGATCAGGATGCTGCGACGCCGCTCCGCCCAGTACTGCGAGATGACGATCCCCGCCTCGATCGTCTTCCCGAGACCCACCTCGTCAGCCAGGATCACGCCCTGCAGGAACGGCGTCTGGAGCGCGAAAAGCGCCGCATCGATTTGATGCGGCTTCGGCTCCACCTGCGCGTCGAACAGAAGGCCGGCCAGCTTACCTACGTGGTCGTTCGCGTAGCTGCGCTGCAGTTCGTGCGCGTAGAACCTTGCCTGGTAATCCGTCAGTCCTCGCAAGTCGCGTCTCCATCAGCCGCAAGCGCGCGGAAATCCGTGACGGCTCTATCTGGTCGTTTGCGTCGCCGGAACATCAAGACTTGCCCGTCGCAAAGGGATCCGCCTGTACACTCTCGCACATCAAGAGAGTATTGATAAACGGAGCGGACCCTCGCGCGTTGGGCGAAGGTCAAAGGTGTCCGCATAGGTCCGACTCGAAGCGAACGTCTCGGCTGGGCCTCACGATGGGCCATCGTTGGCGATGCTACGGCCCTAGCGCACAGTGGTCTTCGCTTCGACATTCAGCCACCCCAGCGATCGGGCGCGGCGCAGTGCTCGGCGTCGAACAACTGCTAAGCGAAGCGCGGCAGCGCGGAGTCTGCAAGAAGTGAGCGGCGAGGACGGAGTCGCGAACGATCGCTACTCTCGGCGTCGGAGCGAGGGGCCTTCCTACCCCAGCACCAGTTGACGACGTCTTCCGGCATCTGCCCACACCTGTCATCGGCCGCGTTGACGGCATCCGATCAGTGTCCGACACTGGCCCATAGTGACCCTCAACCGAGCATCGAACGGAGGTCGAGATGGGCAGCATCACCCCGTACGAATCGGCGAAGGGCCGCCGCTACCGCGTGCGCTATCGCAAGCCCGATCGCACCGAGGCGGAGAAGCGCGGTTTCACGACGATGCGCGAAGCGAAGCTGTATCTGTCCATGGTTACGGTGTCGAAGTCGAAGGGCGAGTACATCGACCCGTCCACCTCGCGGGTACCGGTCCGGATGTTCGCCGACAGCTGGCTGCGGTCCAAGTAGCCGCCGATGTCGAAGCCCTCGTACTACATGACGCTCGAGCGGGCGTGGAAGAACCATGTCGCGCCGGTGTGGGCCGACCGGGAGATCTCCTCGATCCGCCGCTCGGAAGTCCAGGACTGGGTGTCCGACCTCGCGACGCAGAAGTCACGCACGGTCGTCCTTCGAGCACTGGGAGTCCTCGCCGGCATCCTCGACGTCGCGATCGACGATCGCCGCCTGGCGAGCAACCCGGCCCGCAACGTACGCAACCTTCCTCGGCATGGGCCGGGTAAGCGTCGCGTCTACCTCTCGCACGACCAGGTCGCGACGCTGGCGGCGTGCTCCGCGTATCCGACGCTTGTCCTGACGCTGGCGTATACGGGCCTGCGCTGGGGCGAGGCGACAGGGCTGCGGGTGCGCAGCGTGAACCGGCTGCGCCGGCGCTTCGTCATCGAGGAGAACGCGGTGATGATCGCGTACGAGATCCATGTCGGCACGCCGAAGACGCACGAGAAGCGATCGGTGCCCTACCCCGAGCGTCTGGCGCCGATGATCGAGCAGGCGTGCGCCGGCAAGGGGCCCGAGGGACTGCTGTTCGGCGACGGGATCAACCACATGCGCAACTCGGGCAGCAAGGGATGGTTCGCGAACGCGGTCCGCCGCGCGCAGGAGTTCGATCCGTCGATCCCGCGGCTCACCCCTCACGACCTCCGCCACACCGCCGCGTCGCTCGCAATCAGCTCGGGCGCGAACGTGAAGGCCGTGCAGCGGATGCTCGGCCATGCTTCCGCGGCGATGACGCTGGACACGTACGCCGACCTCTTCGACGACGACCTGGATGCCGTCGCGACGCGACTGAACGAACAGATGCCGTTGGTGGCGCTGCCGTCAGGACCGCAGACCCGCTACGCGCGACCGAGGTAACGGCAGAGCGAGGCCCGCGGTTCCGAAGGCCTCGAGAAGCTCCGCGTTTCTCGGTGCGAGTTGCCGGACGAAGCGGCCAGTGCTGCAGCTCAGCAAACAGTTCATGGTGGCGCCGTCCAGTCTGGCGAGGGCCCATGCCTCAATGTGCGGTTCATCGTTGCTGGCGCAACCCCCGCTAGGTTGAAACCACCTCTATTTCGAGGACGCGCTCTGGGAGGAAGACTCTTGAAAACTCAACTGGATGTGCCTGAGATCGCAAGACTCTACGGCGCGCTCGAAGAGTTCCGAGGACGGTCACTGCAGCAGTTGAAATCGAGCTTCCTTCCTGCGGACGACCCGGATGTGGACAATGTGTGGACTCATGCCTCCGCGTCTGAACTCGTGCGTGAGTTCGTCGAGAAGCCGGATGAGACTAAGCGTGGATTCCTCGACAAGCTAAGGGATCAGTTGGCGAGCATCTCGCGCCCTGCGGGCCAGCTCATGGAAGAGCTCACCTGGCTGCACCTCGTCGTCGCCTCGAAGCAGGGGTATCCCTCCAAGCGCCAACTCCTCGATGAGGTCGCGGGTATCGGAGGCGCCACAGGTCCGTCCGGAATCTTCGACGAAGTACTCCACACGGGCCTCGCCGCGACGGGCACATCGTTCTTCACGCGGCGCCCCAACCAGCTTTGGTTGCTCGTACGCTTCGCCGAGACGTGGACTGCGGCGTCCGCACACCAACGCGACAATTGGCTGAGCGACCCCATCGCGTTCCGCGCGATGGTGTTCTCGCTCGAAGGCGTCGCAGATCAGACGCAGCGGCATGCCCTGCTGCACCTCGTGCACCCGGACTCGTTCGAGGACACGGTCAGCCAGTACCACAAGCGGAAGATGGCCTCACTCGCAGACCCGTCCGAAGAGCTTGAGAACGACGACGCGACGATCGCGCGCGTCCGCGAACGCCTGGCGAAGACCTACGGTGACGGCTTCTCGTTCTATCAGTCGGAGGTGCGTGGACTATGGGACCCCGAGCCCGAGCCGGCGGTCGAACCGACGACTCCCGATCCAGCCCTTCCTGAGCCGATTGAACCGCAGGTTCGCGGCGCATGGCTGATCCGTGGATCCGGCGGCGAGCGCGTTCCAGACTGGCTGGCCGACGGTACGTGCGGGATCGGCTTTGCAGACACTTTTCCGTTCGAACTCAAGCCTGGCGCCAGTCGGGACGAGCTCCGGGCGATGGCGGAAGAAGCAGGCACGGACACGACGGCCGGCGGCTTCAACCACGAGCTCGGCCAGGTCTGGCGCTTCGTGAACAAGATGGAGATCGGCGACTACGTCGTCACGGTCAACGGGCAGAACGTCTACCTCGGCGTCGTCGACTCCGGCTCGCGCGACATATTCGCTCGCACACGAAAGGAGACAGTTCGATCGATTGAATGGCTGAATGCAGATGCACCGATTCAGCGACGCGACATCGCGAAGAGCCTGCAGTCCAAGATGAAGACGTTGCTCACGCTAACGCTCATCACCCCGGAGATCGACGAACTCGAACGCTGGGTGAGCGGCGAGACACAGCCGCCGTCACCGGTCGATCCGATGCCCGCAGGACTTCCGGTCGCCACACCACAGCTTGCGCATGACCTCCTCCTCGACAAACCATGGCTCGACGAAGTCATCGCGCTACTCGACGAGAAGCGCCAGGTCGTTCTCTACGGCCCCCCGGGCACTGGAAAGACCTATCTCGCCCAAACCTTGGCCGAACATCTCGCGGGCGGGGTTGGCGCCTTTGAGATCGTGCAGTTCCACCCCTCCTATACCTACGAGGACTTCTTTGAGGGATACCGTCCGGTGCCGGGAGGCGCGGGGAAAGTCGACTTCGCGATCAAGTCGGGCCCGCTACGCCGGATTGCGGATGCAGCGGCCGAGGCCCCCAGCGTCCCGCATGTTCTCATCATTGATGAGATCAACCGGGCCAATCTCGCGAAGGTCTTCGGCGAGCTCTACTTCCTACTCGAGTACCGCGACCAGCCCATCAGCCTGCAGTACTCGGACATGGAGTTCACCCTCCCTGAGAACCTCTACATCATCGGCACGATGAACACGGCCGACCGCTCGATCGCGCTCGTCGACGCCGCCATGCGCCGCCGTTTCTACTTCGTAGAAATGTCACCCGCGGTGGCGCCCGTGAGCGAGATGCTCAGCCGTTGGCTCGCCGTTCGGGGCATGTCAGACGAGCCAGCGCGCTTGCTGGCCGAGCTGAATGCACGCCTCGGCGATCCCGATGCGGCGATCGGTCCGTCGTACTTGATGACCGAGCACATCCTGAAGCCGGGTCGCCTCGAACGCATCTGGACACACGGCATCATGCCCCTGCTTGAAGAGCGCTTCTACGGCAATCGTGCCGAATTGACGCGGTTCTCGCTCGACAGCATCCGGGCGGCGATTAGACCCTCGGGCACATGACCATCGAGCTGAGCGAGTGGGGTGCGAGGGGCAACCTCGAACTCGGGGCCGATGCTGTCAGGGCGCTCGCCAATGCCAAGCAATTCGAGATTGCGCCCGACCGCGAAGTCTCCGGAAGGTGGCGCCTCTCGGCAACCCGCTACGTCGGCGTTGCCACCATCAGCGGGCACACGATTCGCGTGGCGCCGAAGATCCCGGTGCATAGACTCTTCGAGCTACTCACCCACACGATGCAACTGGTCGAGTGGAGAGCTGATGCCGCAGATTGGGAAGTCTCCAACGACCTCGTGTCGGTGATCGCGGCATCTTTTCTCGACAACGCCGAGCGAGCGTTGCGGGGCGGGATGCTGCAGGGCTACGTCACGGTCGACGAAGACCTCTATTCCGTGCGCGGACGGATTGACTTCGGCCGACTTTCGGGAAGGCCTCGTGAGCTGCCGGTGCCGGTGGCCGTGACCTATGACGACTACACAACCGATGTGCTCGAGAATCAGCTGCTCGCGGGTGCGGGGAGCGTACTTCTGAGGCTCGGGACGCTCACGCCCGCCCTGACTCGGCGGTTGCGTCGACTGGAGTTCCAGCTCGTCGATATCACCCCGACGCGCCCGTCTGCCTCACCGGCGGAGGTGCGTTGGACGAGACTGAACGATCGCTACCGCTCCGCCGTAGCCCTGGCCCGCCTCATCCTGCAGAGCACGGCCTTCGACTTCGAAGGCGAGGGGTCGTCGCGCGGATCGACTTTGCTCGTCAACATGGATCGGGTGTTCGAGGATGTCGTAGGCCGCGGCATCGACCGAGCGCTTGTTCCGATGGGCTTCTCGGTCGATCTCCAGCACCGTGCACATCTCGATCACGAGAAGCGCATCGACATTCGCCCCGATGTTGTCGTCTCTAGCGGCACAGATGTTGTTGCTGTCGCAGATCTCAAGAACAAGCGCACAGGAACTATCAGCCCGAACGACGTCTATCAGGCGGTCGGATACGCGACGAGATTCCGACTCACCGAGGTGTCGCTGGTTTATCCAGAACCGCCTCCGTACGAGGAGGTCCTCGTCGGTGATGTGCGGGTGCGCCTGTTGTGCGTCGATATCTCGCTACCACCAGCTCAGCGGCAGCACGCTGTCATGCATGTCGCAGAGACCCTCGTCGCGAAGGCTGGCTCGTCCACTGGTCGCAGCGTCCCTACTTGACGTCATGCCTGATCGTGGGGACGACCAGAGTAGGCATACCGTTGGTGGCGCTGCCGCCGGGACCGCAGACTCGGTACACCCGACCGCAGTAGCCCCAGAGAGCAGATTGCTCAGTTTTTCGACGAGGCAGATTTCGTCCGAAACGCTCGATTTTGGTGCCCTCAGACGTCGCGCGCAGCCCGTTGCGGACGGCCGTTTTCGGCTCACCGAATTTTCAGAATGCGGGCAAAAAGCGGGCAAAAGGCCTTTTGTGTGGTCTGACCATAGAAGAAATACCTGGTCAGAGGCAAAAAAAGACTGTGCCCCTGGAGGGACTCGAACCCCCAACCCTCTCCTTAGGACGGAGCTGCTCT
>CALALQ010000272.1 GCA_937925595.1 uncultured Demequina sp.
ACCGGGAAGGGGGCGTGACATGCACGCGACGCCCGACCAGATGGAGGCCGTGGTCAAGGCAGCCGAGTACCTGCTCGGCGCCCGCCAAGATCAGCTGCTGACCATCGAAGAATGGATCGAGCTTGCCCGGGCGGTGGGGGCGGTACGCGGCCGGGCTACAGCCGACCTCCTGGCACCGCATGACCTCGAGGACGTCCGGCAGTTCTCGATCGAGTGGAACGAGCAGGTGGACGGGCCGCTGCCCGCGCCCGAGTTCTGAGCCACGATCACGATCCGCTCTTCGCCGCGGCTGACGTCGCGGCTTTCTCTTCGGCCGCTTGCTCCAACCCGCGTCAACCGACAAGATGCGAATGTGCTACGTCGCCCTCGGTTCGCTGGGGTCGGTTGGCTTGATCTACATGCTCGGGAGCTGTCGACAAATGGTGCAGACACTGCAGAAGGCGCTTGAGGAAGTAGCCCGCAAGGGAGATGTGGTTTACTACGAGCAGATTCGCCATCTATCGAGTGCCTCCCGGCTCACAGGTAAGCACTTCGTCGCCGTCATTTCGGATGAGCTGGGAGAGATGGCGCGCGATGAGCACGAGATGGGCCGCCCGCTCCTGCCGGTGGTTGTGGTCAGTCAGGCGCGCGGAGAGGGAGGCGTCCAGATGCCCGGGCAAGGGTTCTTCACTGTGGCCCGGGAGCTCGGCGTCTTCGTTGGAGGCAGCGAGTTGGACTTCTTTCGGTCGGAGCTGGCTCGCGTTTATCAGTACTGGCAATCGGTGGAGGTGCGGCAGAGACCTCAGTGAGATGCTGACGAGGTGGAGCGTTCCGCCCTCAGCCCCGTGAACGCCTCCCACCGCTGAATGATCACATCGCAGTACAGCGGGTCGAGCTCCATCAGGAACGCCTTGCGGCCCGTCTGCTGGGCAGCAATGAGCGTCGAGCCGGAGCCACCGAAGAGGTCGAGCACGTTCTCCCCCGGGCGCGAGGAGTACTGCATGGCCCGCACCGCGAGCTCGACCGGCTTCTCAGTCAAGTGGATCATGCTCTGCGGGTTGACCTTCTTCACGTGCCAGAGGTCGGTGACGTTGTTCGGCCCGAGGAACACGTGGGCAGCGCCCTCCCGCCAGCCGTAGAAGCAGATCTCGAAGGCGCCCATGAAGTCCTTGCGCGTCAGGACCGGATGCTCCTTGTCCCAGACGATCCCCTGGCTGAAGTACAGCTCGTGCTTCTTCAGGAACGGCGGGTAGTTGCCCAAATTTGCATACCCACCCCAGATGTAGAACCCTCGGCCGGGGACCAGCACCCGAGCGATGTTCCCGAACCAGGCATCGAGCAGCTGGTCGAACGCTTCATCCGTGACGAAGTCGTTCGCGAGCGGCCGGTCCTTCGGTCGGAGCTTCCGGTGCGTGGCCTTTGACTTCTCCGGGTGCCGAGCGAGGTCCAGCGCCTGGTGATGCGACGTCGACGTCGGCGCGAAGCTGCTCAGGCCTGCGGCGATCGCGTTGTTCGATCGAGGCTCGACCTTAACGTGGTGTAGGCCAAGGAATCGCACCTTGACCCCAACCCCGAACCGGACGTGCACGTTTCCGCGCATCCGGCTCTCCAGATGATTCTTGGTCACGCTACGCACTGTGCTTCTCCCGATGGCAGTCCAGACACAAGGTCTGGAGGTTGTCGTCGGTGCTGGCCAGTGCGAAGCTCGCAAAGCGCTTGACGGGGACGATATGATCCGCCTGAGAGGTCGCATCCGTGACCTCTTTCCCGCAATTGCGACAACGGTAGTTGTCGCGTTGCAGGGTGCGGTATTTCACATCCATGTTGCCCAGACGCTGACGCTCATTGAAGCGCGCCAGCGCCCATTCCATATCGTCGTCGGTCTCGTAGGCGTTCTCGCCCCCGGTGCCCGGCGTGTACGGCTCCGGTCCTCGATAGTCCAGCTTCATCGAGATGCCGCTGAACGTTTCGAGTCGGCACAGGTCATCGACCTGTAGCGTGCCGTTCCGGTAGAACCGTTTCATCGCCGTGCCCGTGGGGATGTCGAGCTTCCGGCAGATCGCCTTCAGCCCGATCCAGAGCGCCTCGTGATCCAACGTTCCGGCAAGGTCCGTGAAGTTGTGGGCGATGCGGAAGTATTCCGACCATCCGCGCACGACCGCCGAGCCACGTTGCAGCCGCAGTGCCACCGATTCCTGGTGGGGACGGCGCCGCATGGCATCGTTCAGCCGTTCCTTCACGTTCCGACGGGCCTTCAGACCAACCTTGATCTTCGGAACCCGCTTTCCACCCTGACCCACGGTGTGGCTCAGGTGGAAGCCGAGGAAGTCGAACCCATCGTGGACGTGCGTGATGTGCGTCTTCTCCAGCGACAGTTCCAATCCGCATTCGCGGCGCAGGAACGATCGGATGGAGTCGCGCAGCGTCTCGGCGTACCGCTTCGACGCCCGCGTGACGAAGACGCACCAGTCATCGGCGTACCGAACGAATCGCACGTTCGGTTCACGATGATGCGCTGCTCGGAACATTGCCTGCCCATACGTGCCCTTCCCTTGCAGGAACCAGTCCAGCTTGTTCAGGACCGCGTTGGACAGCAGCGGCGAGATCACGCCTCCTTGGGGAACGCCCTTCTCGGTCGGTTGGACAACGCCCTCGACTTCGACGCCGGCCTTGAGGAACCGACGAATCAGATCGAGGAACGTGTTGTCCATGACCTTTTCCCGCACGACCTTGAGAATGGCCTTGTGCGGGATCTCATCGAAGCACGCTTTGACGTCTCCCTCGATCACCCACCTGAAGCCATGCTTCATGAGGTGCTGACATCGGTAGACGGCATGATGCGTGCTGCGATTGGGCCGGAACCCGTACGAGTGCTCGTGGAACTCGACCTCGAAGATCGGTTCAAGCGCCATGCGGATGGCTTCCTGAACGATCTTGTCCCGCAGACAGGGGATGCCCAAGCCGCGCATCTTGCCGTTGGCCTTGGGAATCATCACCCGCCGCACGGGCTGAGGTTGATACGTTCCACGCTTCAACTCCAGGCGCAGATGTTCGATCTTCCCCTCCAGTCCCTTGCGGAACTGGCGGGTCGTCACGCCATCGACGCCCGGCGCTTTGCCATGAGAGCGACGGAGCACACGGTCGGCGGCTTCCCGCAGCCATTGCGGGTGGTGCATCAGGTCCATCAGGTTCCGGACTCGCCCGTCGTGCGGGTTCGTCGGGAACAGCGGGGTGCCTGACTCCCGGTGCCGCTTGTGCGCGCCGGATTGCTCCCACAACCTTCTCTGGACTTCGTTCACGTTCATCGGGAACCCTCCCGATTGCTGAACGCTTCGGTCATCCAGAACGAAACATCCTGCCTCCCTTCGCCATGTGGACGGCTTTCCCGTCCTCGGACTACTACGGAGGCTCCGCCACCCAGCCGCCTCATCGGCAGGGATTCAGCCGCCGCGAGGCGGCCTATCCGTGTGATTGCCATACTCGGCTGGGCTTCCCTGGTTCCCTTGCGGACACTCAAACGCTTCCGGTTAGACTCCGACCTTTCGGTGCCAAACAGCTTTCTGCTGCTCCCCCAAGCACCGGCGGATGATTGGCTGCTCCGCCGGCCTCGGAATCGCCGAAGCGATTCGCCGGAGCGCGCGCCTACAACGATAACGCGCGCCCGCTTGGGCCATTCCCTATCCCGAGCGCGGTCGGCCCGGGCGGCTTCAATGTTGTCAGGAATGGGGGCCCACTTTCCCGATGGCATTGGTCGGTTCCTGAACGTAGTCATGCGGAAGCTCTACCTGGCAGGACTGCAACGGCTATGAAGC
>CALALQ010000273.1 GCA_937925595.1 uncultured Demequina sp.
GAAGACCCGAAGGGCCAACCCCGGAAGTTCACGGCGATTGCAAACCCGCACGCGCTTCGCCACACGTTCGGCAGTACCGCCGATGAACCGGAAGTCAGCCTGTCGGAACGCATCCTGAAGGCGTTGCTGAACCACGTCCCGAGCGGGTCCAACGTGACGGATAGGTACCGGACGCCCAGCATGGATGCGATGCGGGCCGCAACGGAGAAGGTGGCCGCCTTCCTTCTCCGGCGGGCCGGGACTCGCCTGGCCGCTACGAACCCGGCGGGCCGGATCGACCGGGCGGACGGGGAGAAGCGCGGACAGGCCATCGCGTAGAATGGGTGCGAACCCCTGTCCCCGTGGCGCAACTGGATAGCGCTCCGGGTCTTCTCAATATGGTTGCTGGTTCGAGTCCAGCCGGGGGCGTTCCACATCTTCCGGCCCAACACGCCCGCCACCTGGGCGGGTACACTGGGCCGCATGGCGATCAACAAGCGTCAGCATTTCGTCTCTCAGTTCACCATCCGCGCGTTCATGGGCGACCGGGACCGGCTGTTCTGTCTCGACAAATCGACGCTTCAGGTGCGCGATCGCACGCACGGGAATCTTCCGGCGGACATTCTCAATGAAGCGTACTACTACACAACCGACACCGACGATTTCGACGGGGAGATTGTCAGGCCCCTTGAAACGAAACTCGCGCCGATTTGTAGTCGGTATGTTGCTGATCCAGACCGGCCATTGACGCTAGACGACATGGCTGTGTTAGTTGACTGGTGTGCCCTCTCCCTCACGCGCAGCATCTACTTCGCCCACGTCGCGCCGATTGCCTACGAAAGCCTGTCGCCAGAGGACAAAGCCGATCTACCGGCTGACGGGAAGGCAATGACGCTTGTGGCGCGGCGTGCCACGTTCCATCGCATCCGGCAGGAGATGCGCAAGGTCGGCTTGACGTTCCGGTTCCTCAAGTCTCCGCGCCCCTTCGGCTACTACCTGACCGACCAACCGGCCGCGCCGATCCCATACCGCCGTGTCGGTGCGATCGGTCCCCTTCTTCTCCCGCTAGCCCACAACCTGATTCTGGTTCAGATTCCGACCGAGTTGGCGGACGAGTTCTACCGCTCGCTTACGCCGACGCTCGAATGGTTGACACTGGCTCAGTGCGGATGGGCGCGACGGCTGATCTACTCCGCCGACCTTGAGGCGCTCGACTTCGCGGCCTTCGTACTGTCTGAAGGCTCGGGTGACTGGCCCAAAGAAATGCGGGAGCGGGCGCGGCGACCGTTCTTTGGGTTCGGGGAACCCTCCGAACTGGCGTCTATGTGGGCGGATGAGACACCGCAGTAGCGTCACTCAATCCTGATTCCACCCGAGTCCCGCAACGCCTCCAGTTCGGCGAGCGCTGGCGCGTTGTCGCGTTCCTTGGTGGTGTTGCTCAGGGCGGAGAGAACGCCGTCGCTTTTTTGAGGATGTCGCGCTCGATGCCGATGAGCTCCGCAGGAAGTGGGCAAGCTCACGCCAACATGAGCTGGCGGAGGGACTTCGGAAGTCACGCGACGATTAGCCCCCACCGAAGCGCTCCAGCTTCCTTGGTCGATCGTTCGGTCAAAAAGTGAGGATGACTCATGCAAGTGAAACTGTGGCTGATTATCGACACCAAGGATCGGACGAACAGGGCGCAAGCCGAGAGGGTGGTAGAGTCGGGGTTCACACTCACCCCAGGGATGATGGTTGAAGACTTCGCGTGGAAGTACGCGCGCACGGCCAAGGGTGTCTCCTTCAGTACGGACACGCCCGACACCCTGTCCGTCTTCATGGGCCGCGAAGATGCTGAGTCCGAAGCCCACTTTCGACAGGTGGTCGAAATGGACCAGGACCACGGGTGGACGGTGAAGGTCTATGGCGAAGGCAACGAACACCATGCGGAACGGGGTGCGTGGAGGCGCGGTGAGGGCCGTTAGGGATACGTCCACGCGGGGATGGGCTCTCCGTGGACCACGTTCCTGTAGATCGCGACGGCGGTATCGATCAACATCACCGCGATGCTAATCCAACCGATGATGAGGATGACCCAAGGGTTGCTTCGGCGTCCCACAACTTCTCTTTCCATCGCATGTCTACAGGCTACCGGAGTGGTCTCACAAGCACAAGCCTAAGTTGCAACCGTACATCTCTGTACTGGTAGACTTCGGCAGCTGGGGAGGTCG
>CALALQ010000274.1 GCA_937925595.1 uncultured Demequina sp.
GAAGCCAGTCGTCGACGACGAGAAGCAGTCCCGTGGCCATGTCCCCGCCAAGCGGTTTGCAGAGGTTGCGCACGAGCTCGCACAGGATCCGTCGCTGACCGCGAGGCGAGATGCAGCACTCATCGCCCTGCTACTCGGTGCCGGCCTCCGCCGCGCCGAAGCAGTGGGCATAGATATGGCTGACCTGGACGACCACCAGGAAGCTGCGATCGTCCGGGGAAAAGGGAGCGTCGTTCGTGAGGTGCCGTTCTCGCCCGGTGTTCGACAGGCCATCCGTGATTGGCTGGAACACCGTGGCACAGAACCCGGGCCGCTGATCACACCTGTGACACGGACCAAGCCCCGGTCGGCCATCACCTCACGACGCCTGTCCACGAGCACCGTCGCTCAGATCGTGAAACGACGCTTCGGTGATGACGTCGCACCCCATGACCTCCGCCGGACGTTCACCGGGGATTTGCTCGACAACAACGTCGACCTCGCCACGGTGAGCAAGCTCCTCGGACATCGGAACCCCGCGACCACCATGGGGTACGACCGTCGCTCGAGCGCTACTCGTCGTGCCGCCGTCGGCGGACTGCTATACCCGCACGAGACGCCTGTTCGCTAGTGGGGTCCGCAGACCCCTCGCGTTCACGCGGTATCGGGAATCAGGATGTCGGTGCCCGGATGCGCAGCCTTGGTCCGCTCGCGGCTGGCTCGTCCGATTGCAACAAGGTGGGAATACCGCCTCGGGCCTGACGCAGGTGATTCTCGCCGACCGGATCGGCTCCTTAGCGATATGCGGAGTTGAGGACGATTGTTTCGCCATCGCGGAGCTTCGGTGAGAGCTCAGGGTTGAGGTAGCGAATGTCTTCCGCCGTAAGTTGGAAGCGTGCCGCGACCTCTTGGATGAGGTCATTCGTAGCCACGGTGTAGTGGGTGATTTCGCTGTCGACGGTGTGCGGTTCTCCTTGCGCTCCGCCGGTTGGCCCGTTGTCGACAGCGGCCAGACCGGCACGGAGCGGTTCGTATGTCCACTCCAGCACGGCTTTCGCCGCCGGTGTGGCGGAGCACTCATCCGTCCCGAGCGGTGAGTCGAAATCCCGGATGATGATTTCGCGCAGAAGGCTGGGGTCACCGGCGAAGGCGTCGAGCGGGAATGTCCCGATGTCGGCATCCGGCGCTTGCTCGTCGTTATTCCACCCGAAGTCCCACGCGACGGTCCTCGCGCCGCATGACTCGTCTGGATAGGAACGATACGGAAGTGCCACCGCGCCGGAGTGATTGCTGATGCCTAGACTCAGGCCCTCGATTCGGACGGTGACGAACCCATCACCCTTGTTCACGAGCTGCACCTCTCCCTGCGCCGCGCCCTCGAGTGCGCCTGTGGCGAGGAGACCCGTTGGAAGCTCAGGCCAGACGGAGTTTGCCATGGGCTCGACGGTCGACTCGGGCTGTGCGTCGGGTGGCGTGGCGGCGCGGTCGCCCGCAGCGCATCCGGCCAGAAGCAAAAGCAGAAGGGCGCCGACCGCCGCGCCTGCCCGTGCCGCGAATCCTGAACGCACAGTGTCTCCTCCGTTTTGCTCCGAGCCTACGCAACGGGGTGGCGGTTCGCGACACCTGCCATCGGTCGCCGGCCTCCAGCGCAGACTCTCGGACTGCTCTCGAAGGCAGGATCAGAAGCGACGTGGTCGCCTCCCGGAGACCGGCTGGTCGCGTCCGCGCGTGACACTCCCGTCTCTGGGCGACCCTATCGACGCCGGGCACGGAAGGGGCGGAGAAGTGACGGGGACTTCGAGGTAGGGACACGAGTGCGGCTGTGGCGCACCTGCGACGGGCCATACTGGTCGTGACGTGCAGCCGGTGACGCGCCGGCGAGGTGAACGGAGGTGGGTGTCGTGTTCATACTTCTCACGTGGGCGATGCCGTTGCTGCTCATCCTCTCCTGGCTGGTTCTACGATTCGCCGCAAGAAGCAAGTACGTGCCGGCATGGTTCTTCAAACTCTGGCTCGGGTTGATCGTCGCCGCCGCCGTCGCCGTGGCGGCCCTCTATGTGTCCGGCACGGCGAGCTCGAGTCCGGACCTCTCTCGAGGATTGCTGACGGTACTCCTTCTCGTGAACGCCGTCATATCCGCGTTCGTGTTTGCAGTCTTGCTCGTCCTGCCGCGGGGGCGTCCAGAAGCGATCGCCAGCGCGTCCAAGAGTGGTTAGATGGCCGCCCCCCACCTTCACTCGCCCGATTCCGCGATTCGCCAGGTGAGTAGCCTCGGATGATGGCGGTGGACACGAAGCAGACGAAAACCATCGGCGAGCACCATGTCGCCGCAGAGTTGGCCCGGCGTGGCTGGGCGCCAGCACTGACTCGCGACGGGCTCGAGCGTACTGACATCCTTGCTGTGATGACCGAGGGCGACGATCGTCGGCTGGTGGAGATCCAGGTCAAGGGTGCGCGCGGTCCGCGGATGGACACGATCAGCTGGCCCCTTGGGCCGAAATCCCAGGCACCAAGCCTCCATGGGCGCGAGTACTTCGTCATGGTGGCCGTGCCGAGTGATCTCAACCAGCATCCGCGGTGCTTTGTCATCCCACGCATCCATGTAGCTGCTGCCGCCTGGATATCGCACATGAACTGGCTGACGGATCCGCACGTACCAGTGGGTAAGCGCAACGCCTCTGTCGAGCGTGCGCGAGTGCTGCTCGGGGTCTTCGCAAACTACGAAGACCGGTGGGACCTGCTCGAGATAGATCAAGGTGATTCACCGGTGCTACTGCCGCCGGCCTACCGAGATCTCGCGCTGGACGAGCGGGTCGGGTTGCCACCTGGCCACGAATGGGAACACGCTATTCCCGCTTGGTAACACCTGGACCGGGATCTTCGATCACGAGCCCTAGTTCGCGTTGTCCATTCCGGTGGCGTGAGTCGACGCGCCTGCGCACCCTGCCTGGCGCCAGTCATAATCGGCCCCCAATGGCTGGTCGGGAGACCCGAACATCGCTTCGATCCATGCCGGATCCGATGCCTGGTTGTACTCGAGCAACTCATCGGTGATCTGTACGTGTGACCCGCTGTCGAGCCTCTGCCAGACGGGGATGAACGCCGCTTTGAATCCCTTTTCTGCCATGCAAACGGCGTCGAGGTGCGATTGCTGCAGCTGGATCTCGATTTCGCTGGGTGTGAAGCTCCAGCGATCAAACACGTCAGGAGTCGGTCGAGGTATCAAGGAGATGTCGCTGGTCTCGTCGTAAACCGTGAGCCCACCGATCACAGCGACCCCACCTGGTGCAGGTGTCAGGCTCGCATCCGGTTCGACTACAGGTGCAGGCGCAACCGCGGGCGTCTCTGCTGGCATGGAAGCGACAGCGGCCGTTGACGTCGGTTCGGGTGTGAGAGCCTCAGTCGCCCCGACTGCCACCGCAGCGGTCGCGCCGACCGCTCCCAACACAGCTACGCCGGCGATCACGAGGAACGCGAGGCCGCCTCGGCGGGGAGTCGGTTGACTGGCACGTGCTTCGCTCAGCAGGTCGTCAAGATCAGACATGTCGCACCTCCACAGGTTTCGGGGCCGGCGACCGGTTCAGCCACCAGTACGCAGCAGCGGACAGATACAGCACCGAGAGCGCGACACCCGCAGCGGTCGCCGTGATGGTCCACCATGGGGTCATCTGCGCCAGTGCCTGCATGGTGGCGCTGACGTACCAGAGCATCGACCCGGACAGCACCGGGATCGAAAGCGCCGGGACCAGGAGCAGAAGAGCGCCAGCGACCCTGGTTCGACGAGCGAATACAAGGCACACAGCGGTTATCGCCATAGCTGCCAACACGGTCACGGACCACGTCTGTGCCAGTGCCGCGACTTGCCCACCAGCTTGAAGCATCCGGAACACCGCGAAACTCGCGAGGCCGACGAGCGCGGCACCGCTTGTGAGGACAGCAGCCAGCACGAACGCACCGAGGCGAAGCTCAAGCCGCGATCTCCGATTCGCCACCCGGGCTTGCGTCAACCGCCAACGCAGATCCGCAGGCGCCCCGCGGAGCTGCCTGGACCGGATCGAGCGGGCGAGCTCACGGGACGTCCACCCGTGGTCGACGGCCCAGCTCGCCTGCTCGTGCAGGTCGGACGCGATCTCGTCCTGCCTTGCCGCTGCCACTCGTTCGTCGAGCCCGCGCGTGTACCAGGCGCACCATCGCAGTGCGGCCAGTGCTGCTTGCCGATACTCAGGGCTTCGCTGCACACTCATCCCACCGCTCATGCGAGCCCCAGCCTGGGTGCAGAAGCCGGAACAGCTCGAGCTTGGGATGCGAGCGCCTGCGCACCTTCGGCGGTGACTCGATACAGCCGGCGCCGTGGACGATTCTCGTGCTCGGCGGTCGCGGCGTCCTCCCACTCGGCCTCGAGGAGCCCGGCGGCAGCCATCCTGTTCAGCGCCTTGTAGAGGGTGCCGTGCCCGATGAGCGCCGCCTGGTCTGAGTCTGCGATTTCGCGGGCAACACCGAACCCGTAGAACGAGCCCTCGGAGGCTTGGAGCTCAGTCCCGGCGTCAAGGATCTTCAATTCGAGGGGAAGGAGTACCCCGGGTCGTCGACGTGGCATGCTGGTTACTATAGGAAGGTAACTTCGCAAAGCGCAAGGACGGGTTACCTCCGGGCAGGATAGAGATCGCTCGCGCACAGCGCGAGACCCCGGCATAGGGCGCCCAGTTCGATCAAGTGCCGACAAGTTGGGCTCTCCAGCTTCAACGCACGCCTCAATAGGGAAGCGTCGCCGGCCCATCGGCACGGAACTGGGCGTGAGTCAGTCGAACGGGCGCGTCCGCACCAATCACGGCCGTCGATCCGCGAAGCTACGCGAGGCGAGAACGCTATGGCGCGAGATCCCAGAATTGAGCCGCTCGGATGGCTTCCCCTCGGTTCGCCACCCCCAGCTTCCGGTAGAGGCTTCGCACCTGGGTCTTCACCGTGTTGACGGAGACGTACAGTTCGGCGGCGATCTCGTGGCGCCGTGCTCCGCGCACCAGGAGGCGAAGCACTTCCCTTTCCCGCTCCGTAAGTGTGTGCAGCGGGACAGTCCGCGAATCCTCCACGTGGCTGCTCCCTTCGATCAACTGCCGCACCCGGGTGGTGAGCCACCGATTGGTTGCGACGGCGGCGCCGCCGCCAAGAGGCTCGAGGAGAGCCTCGGCCAGGCCATCGTCGCCCATTTCGCGGTAAGCAGCGGCTTCGATTGCTCTTCGCGCCTCGTCGAGTTGCCGAAGCTCTGCCCAGGGTGCGTAATCGCTGCGCAGTCGCTTCTGGGCACGGTCGAGCTGGCCGGTCTCCACGGCGATCTGGGCACGGTCGAGCTGGCCGGTCTCCACGGCGATCTGGGCATCGGACAAGCGCGTTAGAAAGTGCTTGGCGTCCGTAGCACAGAGCCGGCGCGAGGGAATCCATCGCCGGTGCTCCCGGCTAGGTTCACGTCGACGCTATATCGCGCCGTAGTATTTCAATCGAACGTCTCGAGCCGCTATCATGTGTTCCTCGGCCAGTCGCCGCGCTTGTTCGACATCGTGGGCCCTGATTGCTGCGATCATCTCGTCGTGTTCGGCGAGTGCAGATGCCCAGCGTTCCTCGCTGGAGAGGGTGGTTCGGCTGGCGAGGACGAGATGCGAGTTGATCCGCGTGAGCAGGTCCACGAGGGTGGGGCTGTGGCTCGCCTCCCACAGTGCCTCGTGGAAGCTGCGGTTGAGGAGGGCCCGGGTGCTCGCATTCTGTGAAGCGCTGCTTCGCATCGCATCGCGTGCGCTCGTTAGTCGAACGAGATCGAGGTCGTTCGCGTTGAGCGCGGCTTTGGCTGCCGCAGACCCCTCAAGCGTGGTCCGCACCTCATAGATGTCGAGAATCTCGGCTGGCGAGACGTCGCGGACGGTGACGCTTCGCCCTCGGCGCTCGACCAGCCGCTCGGCCTCCAGTCGTTGCAACGCTTCGCGGATGGGAGTTCGAGAGGTGCCGTAGCGCCCAGCGAGCGCGACCTCGCTCAGCGGCTCTCCCGGCGCGAACTCTCCGTTCATGACCTCATTGCGAAGCAAGGTGTACGGGTCTGTGATCGTGGCCATACAAAGTCCCTTCGAACTCGACGTCATTCCTACGCGACCGCGCCGGCGCGCCGCCCGAACACGATCCCGGCCGCGAGTCCGGACCCGCCGGGGTAGTTCCCGCTGAACAGGCCGCCGCGAGCTTCGCCGCAGACGAAGAGTCCTGGAAGTACACCACCATCATGGCGGATGACACGTCCCTCTGCGTCGCCGGTCAGGCCGCCGAAGGTGAAGGTGATGCCGCACGTCACCGGATAGGCGAAGAATGGTGCGCTCTCCAACGGCGAAGCCCAGTTCGACTTGCGTGGCGAGGTCTCCGCGGACCTGCCGTCGAGCACGGTCGGATCAAAGGGTATCGAACGATCGATTGAATTGTTGTACTCGTCGATCGTCGCTTGGACGACGACGGGATCGAGCCCGGCCTTCTGCGCAAGTTCGTGCACGGTACCGGCTTCGATGACCGAGATGCCCGGCATGTCGTATTCCTCTGCGCGAAGAAGGGGGCGAAGCGTGGCGTCGTAGATCTGCCAGGCGATGCCGCCGGGGCGGGCGAGGATCTCGCGTCCGTACTTCGCGTACGTGAAGTTCCGGAAATCGGCACCCTCGTCGAGGAAGCGGCGGCCGGACTGGTCAATGATGATGCCGAGCGGGTAGCTCTGGCGAGTGAGGCGGTTGGTGAGCTCTCGATTACTCTCGTTCTCCGCGAAATATGCGTCCCATTGCACGCTGTGGCAGGTCGACCAGTCGCCGCCGGGGGCAGCGCCGATCCTCAGCGCGGCCTCAATGGGATACCCCATGTTGTAGGCGGTGCCACGAACTTTCGCTTTGCTCCAGCCCTCGCCGAGATGTTTCTCGCGCATCTCCGCGTTCGACTCGAAGCCACCGGACGCGATGATCACGGACTCCGCGCCGATCTCGGAGCGCTCGCCGCCGTGCTCGGCGACAACGCCGTGAACGCGCTCGCCGTCGAAAAGGAAGGCGGACACCTGGTGCTCGTAGCGGATTTCGACGCCAAGGCGGGCGGCGATCATCTTGTGATCCGCGATCATCCCTTCGCCTCCTCCGACGTTGCCGACGTGCAGTCCGCCCCAGAAAAGGAAGGAGCCGTCGGGCCGCTCGTAGGCCTGGCGCTCGTACATGAGTCGATAGGCCATGCCGAGCGAGGAGAGCCAGCGGACGCCATCGGCGCTCTCGGTGACCAGCAGACCGGTCATCTCCGCATCGTTGCGGCCTTCCGTGACACGCTCCATGTCGGCCGTGAACTCCGC
>CALALQ010000275.1 GCA_937925595.1 uncultured Demequina sp.
TGTAGCCGCCTTCGCGCATCGCCTCGAGCACGTAGCGGTCGCCCACCGCGGACTCGATGATCGTAATGCCGGCAGCGCGCATGGCGCGGTGCAAGCCTAGGTTGCTCATCACGGTCGCCACGAGGGTGTCGTGGTACAGCGAGCCGCTGCGCTGCATCGCGAGCGCAAGCAGACCCATGATCTGGTCGCCGTTGACGACGTTGCCTTGGTGGTCCACCGCGAGGCAGCGGTCCGCGTCGCCGTCGTAGGCGACGCCAAGGTCTGCCTCCTGCTCGATCACCGCGGCGCGCAGGCCGTCAAGGTGAGTGGAGCCCACGCCGTCGTTGATGTTGAGGCCGTTGGGCTCGATGTTGATCGCGTGGACGATCGCGCCCGCGTCACGCAGGGCCTGCGGTCCCACGACGCTCGCCGCGCCATGTCCCGCATCCACCACCACGCTCACCCCTGCCAGGGGGCGGTCGATGCCGGCGAAAGAGGAGACGGCGGCTACCACGTGCTCGACGTATTCGCTCGCGAGGTGGGAGGCGTCGAGGATCGAGCCCACGTCTGCGCCCGTCGGGCGATCCCACGGCTCACCAAGGCGAGATTCGATGGCCTCTTCGACAGCGTCGTCCAGTTTGTGGCCGCCGCGGGCGAAGAACTTGATGCCGTTGTCTGGCGCGGGGTTGTGGGAGGCAGACAGGACGACGCCGAGGTCGGCTTCTGTGCTTGCCGTGAGGTAGGCGATGCCTGGGGTGGGCAGGACGCCGACGTCGAGGACGTCGACACCTGCAGATGCAAGTCCGGCCGCGACAGCCGCGCTCAGGAATTGACCTGAGATGCGGGTGTCGCGGCCGATGACTGCCCGGGGGCGATGCCCGGAAAACTCGCCGCGTTCGGCAAGGACGTGAGCGGCCGCTACGGCGAGATCCACCGCAAGCTCTGCGGTGATGTCTCGGTTCGCAACGCCACGGACTCCATCCGTGCCGAACAAACGCGCCATGCGCGTGAGACTAGCGCTTCGAGTACTGAGGAGCGCGACGTGCCTTCTTGAGACCGGCCTTCTTGCGCTCGACGACGCGAGCGTCGCGGGTCAGGAAGCCAGCCTTCTTGAGGGCACCACGGTTCGCCTCGGTGTCGATCTCGTTGAGGGCACGGGCGACGCCAAGGCGCAGCGCGCCGGCCTGACCGGAGACGCCGCCACCCTTGATGCGGGCGTGAACGTCGAACTTGCCCTCGATGTCGAGCAGCGCGAACGGGGAGTTCACGAGCTGCTGGTGCACCTTGTTGGGGAAGTAGGTCTCGAGGTCGCGACCGTTGATGGTCCACTTGCCGGTTCCGGGAACCAGGCGCACGCGGGCCACGGCCTCCTTGCGACGACCAAGGCCGGCGCCGGGGGCGACGTTGGAGGCACCCTTGCCGCGAACAGGCGCGGTCTCAGTGGTGTACTCGGTGGGGGTGTCGTCTTCGACGACGTCAATCACATCTGCCACGTCAATCAATCCTTGTTCCTGCGCGCCTACTGCGCGACCTGCGAGATCTCGAACGCCTGCGGCTGCTGCGCGGCGTGGGGGTGCTCCGGGCCGGCGTAGACCTTGAGCTTGGTCAGCTGCTGGGCGGCAAGCTTGTTCTTGGGAAGCATGCCCTTGACGGCGTTCTCGATGACGCGCGTGGGGTTCTTCTCGAGCAGCTCACCGATGGGGACGGCACGCAGACCGCCCGGGAAGCCCGAGTGGCGGTAGACCATCTTGTCAGCGGCCTTGTTGCCCGTGAGAGCGACCTTCTCTGCGTTGATGACGATGACGAAGTCACCGGAGTCGACGTGGGGGGCAAACGTCGCCTTGTGCTTGCCGCGAAGCAGCGTAGCGGCCTGCGAGGCCAGGCGACCGAGGACCACGTCAGTAGCGTCAATGACGTACCAGTTCTTGGTGACGTCACCCGGCTTGGGAGTAAACGTGCGCACTGTAAAGCCTTATCTATCCTGAAGTGTGAGCGGTGACGAGTCACCGCGAGGTTCGGTCGGCGGGTCCTGCGGCGGCGAGTGGGAAGCACCGGTCCACGTGGAACGCACAACGAGGATCAATCATACCTGCGCGCGCGTATCAGGGTCAATCTGGGGTGCCGCGGCAACACGCCGGAGCACGTCCACGCCTGCGTCCGCACCACAAATCCGGCTCAGACCTGCTCCGAGGCGCCGTATCTGACCTTTTCACACGATTTGCGGTGCGGACGCAGGCCTTGCGGCGCCTCCAGCGCCCCACCGCGGCCCTCCTCCACACACTTCTGCCCGACGCGGTGGCCGCCATCGCAGATACCAGGCACGTTGCGTAGCGGTCCAGAGGGCCAGGGGCAATATGTGTGGAGGAGGGACGCGGTCCGGTCAGAGCGTGCGGCGCGCCCTCGTCTGTTCTGCCCGCGCCGCGAACTCGGCGTCCGGCGGGTACACGACCTCTTCGAGCGTGAGGCCGTGCGCCGGCGCGACGGACACTCCCTGCGCACGCACGCTCGACGCCGCGATCTCCTCGAGCCACGCAAGGTCGCGACGCCCATCCCCCACCGCAAGCAGCGCGCCAACAAGCGATCGCACCATCGAGTGGCAGAACGCGTCTGCGCGCACGGTCGCGGTGATGACGTCACCCTCTCGCGCCCAGCTGAGCTCTGTGAGGGTGCGGATCGTCGTGGCGCCCTCTCGGCCGCGGCAGAACGCGGCAAAGTCCCGCAGTCCAATGAGCGTGCCCGACGCTGCATTGAGGGCCTCGACATCCACCGGGCGGTCGTGGGTCAGGATCCAGCGTCGCGTCAGCGGATCCACGGCGGCGGGGTTGTCGCATACGCGATATGCGTAGCGGCGCTCGATCGCGGAGAACCGGGCGTCGAAGCCAACGGGCGCCTCTGAGACGGAATGCATACGAATGTCGTCGGGCAGCACGCCGTTGAGCCGCGACAGCAGCCCCGCGGCGGGAGTGCGATCGGAGCGTCCTGGTATCCGCGACCACGCCTCGACAGGCACGTCGACGTGAGCCTGCTGAGCGCGGGCGTGCACCCCGGCATCGGTGCGGCCGGCGACGGTGGTGCGCACAGCGTCGGCGCGAGTGACGCGGGCGAGGGCGTCCTCCAGAGTCTCCTGCACCGTGCGCAGTCCGGGCTGGGTCGCCCAGCCCGCGAAGTCGGTGCCGTCATACGCAAAGACGAGACGGGCCCGCACGACCTGTTCAGTCATGGGGCCCGCCTCGTCAGCGTTAAGAGCCAGAGTTACTTGGCGGACTCGTCGTCCGCACCCTCGGCGGGAGCGGCGGCAGACTCCGCAGTCTCCTCGACCTCCTCGGTCACGTCCTCTGCACCCTCGGCGGGGGCGTCGGCGTGAGCACCGGTCTTGGACTCCTCGGCGATAGTCTCCTCAACCGTCTCCTCGGCGACCTCCTCGGCAGGAGCGGCCTCAGCCTTCTCCTTCTTGGGGGCGGCCTTGGCGGCAGCCTTCGAGGCCTCCTTGACGACGGCCTTCTTGGCGGGAGCACCGAACTCGACGAGCTCGATCACCGCGAGAGGAGCGTTGTCGCCCTTGCGGTTGCCGACCTTCGTGATGCGGGTGTAGCCGCCGTCACGCTCGGCGAAGCCGGGGCCGATCTCGGTGAAGAGCTTGTGGACCACTCCCTTGTCGGAGAGGAGTCCGAGCACGCGACGGCGCGAAGCAAGGTCGCCGCGCTTGGCGAACGTCACGAGACGCTCGGCGTAGGGGCGAAGGCGCTTGGCCTTGGTCTCGGTGGTGGTGATGCGACCGTGCTCGAACAGGCTCTGCGCAAGGTTCGCCAGGATCTGACGCTCGTGGGCAGGGCCGCCGCCGAGGCGGGCACCCTTGGTGGGGGTAGGCATTGTTGGATGTTCCTTACGTGGTGTGCGACTTAGTCGTCAGAGCCGGAGAAGTAGACGCCAGCGGCGGAGCGGTCGTAGTCGACAACGCCGTCCTTGAGGCTGAAGCCAAGCTCGGCGAGCTTCTCCTTGACCTCGGTGATGGACTTCTGGCCGAAGTTGCGGATGTCCATGAGGTCGGCCTCCGAGCGTGCGGTGAGCTCGCCAACCGTGTGGATGCCCTCGCGCTTGAGGCAGTTGTACGAACGCTGCGTGAGGTTCAGCTCCTCGATGGGCTGGTTGTAATCCTCTTCGAGCGCCTCGTCGGAGTCCGAAGGGCCGATCTCGATGCCCTCGGCGAACTCGTTGAGGCCCTTGGCCAGCGAGAACAGCTCCACCAGGGTGGAACCGGCCGACGCAACGGCGTCGCGGGGCGAGATCGAGGACTTGGTCTCGACGTCGATGATGAGCTCGTCGAAGTCGGTGCGTTGCGCAACACGCGTCGCCTCGACCTTGTAGGTCACCTTGAGGACGGGCGAGTAGATCGAGTCGACGGGGATCTGGCCGATCTCCGCGTCGTAGCTCTTGTTGAGGGCAGCGGGCACGTAGCCACGGCCGCGCTCGACGGTGAGCTCCACCTCGAACTTCGCCTTCGAGTTGAGGGTCGCGATGTGGAGGTCGGGGTTGTACACCTCGACGCCGGCGGGCGGCGCGATGTCGGCACCGGTGACGGCGCCCGCACCGGACT
The DNA here is from genome assembly GCA_937925595.1 of uncultured Demequina sp. The sequence goes on from CALALQ010000275.1 coordinate 4,574, forward strand.
TGCGCAGGTACATCGTGACGGGCTCGTCGTGCTCAGACGACACGACAAGGTTCTTGAGGTTCAGAAGGATCTCGGTCACGTCCTCCTTGACGCCCTCGATCGTCGTGAACTCGTGCAGCACGCCCTCGAAGCGCACGGACGTGATCGCGGCGCCGGGGATAGAGGACAGCAGGGTGCGGCGCAGCGAGTTGCCGAGCGTGTACCCAAAGCCGGGCTCAAGCGGCTTCAGAGAGAACTGCGAGCGGTTGTCCGAAATGACCTTCTCGGTCAGGGTGGGACGCTGTGCGATGAGCACGGTTGTTTCCTTCCCGAGCATCCACTATTTGATGCTCGAACCAGCGGGGGATCCGTCCCGCCGGGTCACTATGACGTTGTGGGAGTTGGGCAGGCCCGACGCTGTGGTGACCACAGCGTCGGCCTCACCCCTGGGCGCGCCCCAGCAGGGCGCACCGAACTAGTTGCGGCGACGCTTGGGCGGGCGGCAGCCGTTGTGCGCCTGGGGGGTGACGTCCTTGATGGAAGTCACCTCGAGGCCGGCAGCCGTGAGCGAGCGGATCGCGGTGTCGCGACCGGAGCCAGGGCCCTTCACGAACACGTCAACCTTGCTCATGCCGGCCTCCTGGGCGCGGCGAGCCGCGGCCTCGGCAGCCATCTGGGCGGCGTAGGGGGTCGACTTGCGCGAACCCTTGAAGCCGACCTGGCCGGAGGACGACCAGGACACCACGGCGCCGGAGGGGTCCGTGATGGAGATGATCGTGTTGTTGAACGTGGACTTGATGTGCGCCTGACCGTGCGCGACGGTCTTCTTGATCTTCTTGCGCGGCTTGCGAGTGGGAGCGGCCATTGCTTACTTCTTCTTTCCGGCGACGGTCTTCTTGGGGCCCTTGCGGGTGCGCGCGTTGGTCTTGGTGCGCTGACCACGGACGGGCATGCCGCGGCGGTGGCGCAGGCCCTGGTAGTTGCCGATCTCAACCTTGCGGCGGATGTCTGCCTGAACCTCGCGGCGCAGGTCGCCCTCGACGGTGAAGTTGGCTTCGATGTAGTCACGGATGGCGACGAGCTGCTCGTCGGTTGCATCCTTGACGCGCAGGTCAGGGCTCACGCCAGTGGCGGCCAGGATCTGCTGGGAACGGGTACGGCCGATGCCGTAGATGTAGGTGAGCGCGATCTCCATGCGCTTTTCGCGCGGGATGTCGACGCCGACGATGCGTGCCATGTCTCTTTCTGAACTCCATCAGTAGTCGGAGGTCTGACGCTCAGGCTTCCCGCTGATGGTCTTTCTGCGGGCCTCGGCCTCCGAGCCGAGGGTGACTGCGCTGCCTGAACGAGGTCTTCTGTTGTGTGTCTAGCCCTGACGCTGCTTGTGGCGCAGGTTCTCGCAGATGACCATCACTCGGCCATTCCGTCGGATCACCTTGCACTTGTCGCAGATGGGCTTGACGCTGGGCTTAACCTTCATGGTTCTTTCCTTCGCTGTTGCTGTTGAGCTGGGCGCAACAGCGAGTTACTTGTAGCGGTAGACGATGCGGCCGCGGGACAGGTCGTAGGGGCTGAGCTCCACCACCACACGGTCCTCGGGAAGGATCCTGATGTAGTGCTGACGCATCTTGCCCGAGATGTGAGCGAGGACGAGGTGGCCGTTCGTCAGTTCCACTCGGAACGACGCGTTCGGCAACGCCTCGACAACAGTGCCCTCAACCTCGATGACGCCGTCTTTCTTGGCCATGACTCCACTAACGTTGCTGGTTGGGAATGTGGGCGCGCGAAAAAACACCCGACCGACCACTATACGGCACTTTCGGGCATGCCTCAACCCATGGGCTGGGTCAGCGAGCTATGCTCCGGAGCCTCAGTTCAGCGGCGTCCGCTACCCGCTGGTAGCGGTGATCGGCGAGGTTGCGCACCACCGAGGACGGAGTGCGCGGGTTCGCGATGAGCGCGAGGAGCACCTCTTCGCGATGGTCGTGACTCAACGAGATGAGCGCGCCCACGGGGCAGTCGGGGCGCTGGGCCACCGCCGCCCTCACCGACGCGTCGCGGTGCACGGCAAGCGAGAGCAGATTCGCCCCCGTCACCTCTGGGTCCTGCGCCATCGCCAAGTCCTGCGAGAACTCGGGCGCCCATGCCGTCATGCGGCAAGCCTAGACCTTCAACGCGCGCCGGGCACTCATTGAAGAACGCTTATTCCTTGGGCTTGAAACCGCGAACTGGAGCGGTGCGCGTGGGCACCGGAGCGTCGGGCGTGGAGTGGGGAGCGAAGATCTGGGGCACCGCCGGCGTCGAGTGGCTCCACGACTCCTGCGCGGTGGGCGCGTGCGTGGGGTCCGCCACGGGATTGGTGATGGGCGAGCGGGTGGCGATGTCGACGACGTTGGCCGTCGGCTCCAGCTGGGGGACCACCGTGCCATCGGCGGTCATCTGCCCCTGCTGAATCTGCTCGAGGACGGGAGTCACGTGCTCCGCGAGTTCCGGAGTGTGCTCGTCCTCCTCCTCTTCGTGGACCACTCCGGGCACCTCGGAGTCGAGTCGGGCCGCGGCAGCCGCCCTGACTTCCTTCTTCTTGTGGAACGCGAGCTCCTCGAGAATCTCCTCCGGCAGCGACGGATTCTCAATGAGGGCCTTGAGGACCTCGACGTGGCGGTCCGCCGCGAGGTAGGCCATCACCGTGCGCTGAGCGATGGGGTTGCGGGCTACCGCACAGCGGACCTCGAGGTGATAGTCGTGAGCGAGTGTGACCATGAGGCCAAGGGGGCAGTCGTCGCGACCGGCGACGGTGGCGCGGACGAGGTGGTTCCTGCTCGCCCCAAGGGCCATGATGTGCGTCTTGTGAAGGCCAGGCTGCTGCGCTTCTTCGAGTTCGGCGCTGGCGCCCGGCGCGTAACTGAAACCTCTAGCCATGATCGGCTCCCTGCCCTGGGGGCCTCCGGGTTGAGGCCCCGTTGCACAGCCGACGCTATTGGTCAATCGTTTCGATCGAGTCACCCCAGGTAAACGGCGTGTTACGTGAGCCGAAATGTGGCATATTGCACATTCGGCAACTTTTCTGAGTCAGGCTGGCGGAACAGGGACGGTGCCGTGCTTGGCGAGCTCCGCCGCTCCCCCATCACTCGCGGTCAGCACCCAGATGCCGCCCTCGTGAATCGCGACGGAGTGCTCCCAGTGGGCCGCGCGAGAGCCGTCAGCAGAGACGACCGTCCACTCGTCATCCAGGGTGCGCGAGTCGCCGGTGCCGCGCACGAACATCGGCTCGATCGCGAGGCACATGCCGGGGCGCACTTTGGGAAGGCGTCCGCGCACGCGGTAGTTGAGGACGTCGGGCTCCTGATGCATCTCGGTGCCGATGCCGTGGCCCACGAAGCCCTCGAGCGGAAACAGCCCAGCCTCGATCGCCACATCCTCAATCGCCGCAGCGACATCGTTGAGGCGGTTGGCGCTCGCCAGGGCGGCGATGCCTGCCCACATGGCGCGACGCGTCGCTTCGCTCAGCGCCACGTCTGCAGGATCCGGGCTGTCGCCAAGCACCACCGTGATGGCGCTGTCGCCGTGCCATCCCTCGACGATCGCGCCGCAGTCGATCGACACGACGTCGCCGTCCTCAAGAACCCGCTCGCCAGGGATGCCGTGGACCACCTCGTCATTGACGGAGACGCAGACGGTCGCCGGGTAGCCGTGGTAGCCGAGAAAGTTGGAGGTGGCGCCATGCTCGGCGATCACCGTGGCGGCAGCGGCGTCGATGTCAGCCGTAGGGGCACCGATGACAGCGGCTTCGCGAGCGGCGGCAAGGGCCTTCTCGACCACGATGCCGGCACGCGCCATGACCGCCATCTGCGCGGCGGTCTTGTACTCGATGCCCATGAGGGACGTCAGGAGAGCGCGGCGACGAGGCGGTCAGTGACCTCGTCGATCTCGCCAAGGCCGTCGACCTGCACGAGCAGGCCGCGACCGGCATAGAAGGCAGTGAGCGGCGCCGTCGAGGTCGCGTACACGTCAAGGCGAGTGCGGATGACCTCTTCGGTGTCGTCGGCGCGGCCCTCAATCTCGGCGCGCTTGAGCAGTCGCTTGGTCACCTCGTCGAAATCGGCCGTGAGCTCGATCGCCGCGTCAAGGTGGGCGCCAAGATCAGCCAGCATCGCGTCGAGCTCGACCGCCTGATCGGGGTTACGGGGGTAACCGTCGAGCAGGAAGCCGGCCGCAGCGTCGGGCTGGGAGAGGCGATCGCGAACCATCGCGTTGGTCACCGAGTCGGGAACCAGCTGGCCGGCGTTCATGTACTCCTGCGCCTGCTTGCCGAGCTCCGTGCCGCCCTTGACGTTGGCGCGGAAGATGTCGCCGGTCGAGATGGCGGGGATGCCGTAGCGCTCGGCGAGACGGGCCGCCTGAGTGCCCTTGCCTGCACCCGGGGGGCCCAAGAGGATTGCGCGCATTACTTGAGGAACCCTTCGTAGTGACGCTGCTCCAACTGAGACTGGATGCGCTTCACGGTGTCGAGACCAACACCCACGAGGATGAGGATCGAGGTGCCGCCGAACGGGATCGACGTGGACACGCCCATCGCGACGAATGCGAGGAGCGGCGCGAGAGCGACGATCGCGAGGTAGATCGAACCGGCAGCGGTGATGCGCGACAGCACGTAGTTGAGGAAGTCAGCGGTGGGCTTGCCCGGGCGAATGCCGGGGATGAAGCCACCGTACTTCTTCATGTCATCCGCAACCTGGTCAGGGTTGAAGGTGATGGCCGTGTAGAAGTACGCGAAGAAGACGATGAGCAGGATGTACAGCGCGATGTGTCCAGGCGCCGACGGATCCGCGAGGTTGTTCTGCGTCCAGACCACCCACGCGGCAGGCTCGTCTCCAGAGAACTGCGAGATCACCGAGGGCAGCGTGAGCAGCGACGACGCGAAGATGACCGGGATGACACCCGACATGTTGATCTTCAGGGGGATGTACGTCGAGGAGCCGCCAAGTGTGCGGCGACCAACAACGCGCTTGGCGTACTGCACCGGGATGCGGCGCTGGCTCTGCTCCACGAACACGATGACTGCGATGACCACGAGCACGAGAATCGCGAGCAGCAGGGTGTTGGTGGGGCCATTGGTGGACCTCCATACGGAGCCGATGGCCTGCGGGAACGAGGCGGCGATCGAGGCGAAGATCAGCAGCGACATGCCATTGCCGACTCCGCGCTCCGTGATGCGCTCACCGAGCCACATGACAAACACCGTGCCGGCGGTCATGGTGATGACCATGAGCGTGATGTTCACCCACGAGTCATCGGGGATGACAGGAGCCGCGCAGCCCGGGAAGAAGCTTCCGTTGCGCGCAAGCGTGATGTACGACGCGGACTGGAGGGCCGCAAAGCCCACCGTGATGTAGCGCGTGTACTGGGTCAGCTTGGCCTGACCCTCCTGCCCCTCGCGATACAGGGTCTCGAAGCGCGGGATCAGCACGCGCAGCAGCTGCACGATGATCGACGCGGTGATGTACGGCATGATGCCGAGCG
>CALALQ010000276.1 GCA_937925595.1 uncultured Demequina sp.
CCCGCGGACTCGTGCTCCGCCGGCCCGAGGTCCCCCCGCACGCCCACCTCGCCGCCGCCGTCGAGCTGCTCCGCGGCCTCGACTGGCCGCCGCCGAGCGTCTAGAATGAAAGGGCACGACACCCAGGGGACGACAGGCTTCGACGTGGTCGGATCGTGGGGTCGGTTGCGAGTCGAGGTGCCGGAGGCCTCGTAAAAACCGGCACAACACAAATGCGGACAAGAACACCGCTCTCGCGGCTTCCAGCCACGAGTACGCTCTCGCTGCCTAGCCGAAACTAGGTGCGAGCCTCAGCTCCCGGGGCCTACGACGGGATTCAGCTGAGTCATAAGTAGGCTCGCCCTCCGAACGCCCGCCTGAGCCGCCGGAGGGGACTTCTGATCGGGCTGGCCGCTCACAACCTTGTCGGTGGAGTGAGTGAGAGGCGAGATTCAGACCACCGACTACGCTCGTAGACGCCGGCTTGACGCGACTGCGGACGCGGGTTCAATTCCCGCCGTCTCCACTCGTACAACCCGCTGCGCAGGACCTCGAATTCGGGGCCTGTGCGGCGGGTTTTCCCTATCCCGTGGGACGCGCTCCTCACGCTGCCGCGGTCCGGCCTGAGCGTTCGGCCCTCCAGCGAAAGAGACCGGGTGCCCGCGCGGTCTCGTTCTTCAGCCGTCCGCCGGATGGGTCGCGCGCGTCCTGTCTCGGGAGCCTCCCAGCTGCACCGCGAGCGTCCGTCCGCGAGCGAGCTGCTTCGCGCTGCCCGCGCCGCTGGCGCTGGCGGTGCCGCTGGATCGAGCCTCTGCCGCCCGAACCGGGTCGCCTGGTCGTGTGCGCGCTGCTCGGTCGCGCCCGTGCCGCGCCTGGCTGCTCGACACCGCGCGACGACCGGCTCGAGACGCAGGTGTACGCGGTGAAGCGCTACTTGTTCCGGCTCGGGCACGCGAGCCGCTCGGCGCGGAACGCGACGTCGATCGCGCAGCTCGTCGTCGGGCTCGCGCCGATCATGGGCTGGGGTCCGGTGCCACGCAGCGGCGCTGCGCGGGCGCGCTTCGTCCGGGCGCACCGGCGAAGCGTGCAGCGCTGGCAGTGATACGTCGCTGATCGACGGAGGGATCCATCCTCTCGACGGAGCGCTTCTCGTGGGCGGTGATGCGCCAGCCACGCGAGCGTTCACTGAGTTCCTCCTGGGGAACTTTCCCATCGCTCGCGTGGCGCCTCTCGACGACCTCAACGCTCGACGCCCGCACACGGCGCGATGTTTCGACGGTTCCGCTCATTCGTCAGCGGCGTGTTGCTCAAGCCGCGCTGGTGCCTGAGATGGTTGACCGGCTGCGTATGGCGACGGCTGCTGCGAGCAGGGCGGGGATGGCGACGCTCGTCAGCGTGTGATCGGGCCCGCTGGCGGCGAGTTGGCCGGCGACGAGCGCACCTGCTGCAAGGCCTGCACCGGCCGATGTTGTCAGCCAAGTGAACGCTTCGACAGCGCGGTCGGGCGCGACGACGTCTTCGAGCAGTTCGAACACTGCGACGTTGAGCAGGCCGTAGCCGAGACCGGCTCCGACGAGCACCACGCTAAGGGCGATCAGCGAGGTGATCGCCAAGCACGCGAGCAAAGCGAGGGCGACCAGCGCACAGCCGGCGGCGTAGCGCCAGGCCGGGGGCTTTTTCAGTCGTGCGGTTCCTGACCAGAGCGACATGCAGACGCTGCCGGCGGCCATCGCGGCCAGCGGGAGGGCGGCCGTCTCAGCGGCACCGGTCTCGGCCGCCACGACGGGCGCCGCGACGTCGAGCGCGCCGAATGCTCCGCCCAAGAGCACCTCGCACAGCACAATCGCCCGTAACCCCGAGCTCTCGCCAAGAACGCCCCACACTCGATGGCCAGCGCGGCCAGCCAGCGGCCGTGACGGGTCCGGGGCGCCAGCTGCGATCAGCAGCGAACCCATCACGACGCCCGGTCCCAAGACCGCGAGCGCGGCGACCGGCGAGACCAGCACCGCGATCGCGCCGGTCATCGCCGGCCCGAGAACTTGGCCGGCGTCACCCAAGGCGGCGTTGACCGCGTGGCCGGCACGAGCCAACTCGGGTCCGGTGATCGTCGGCCAGACGGCACGGGCGGTGGCGATCAGCGGCGGTATCGACGCGCCAGCGGCCCCGGCCGCAGCGATCAGCAACACGCTGCTCGCCGAGCCCAGACAGCCGAGTACGAGCAGCGCCAACGCCGCGCTGTGGCCCGCAGCGAACCACGGCAGCACCCGTGGCCCGCGCCGGTCGGCCAGACGGCCGCGCACCGGTGCCAGCAGCGCCGATCCGGCCGAGAACGCCGCCACAGCAGCGCCGGCCACCGCAAACGAACCGGTCGCGGCTTCAACCGCAAGGACAACGGCGAGACCGTAGCTGGCAAACGACAGCCAGCCCAATCCGCAGGAGAGCGCCAGCGACCGCGCTCCGGGCAGCGCGAACACCGCGCGGTATGACGAGAGCATTCCGCACCCCTGACCCGCCACGACGGGCGGCTCGTTGACGACACGAACGAGGACGACTGCGCAGCGCCGTCAGGGCACTACGCAGATCGCCGTCACGGCGGCGTCAGGCAGAAGCGAAGCAACACGTCACGTCGATGGTACGGAGCCACGGCCCTGGGCGAGCCAGCGCGCAAATGGTCCTTCTCGACGGGAGCGCGCATTCTGTGGTCACGACACCGCCAAGAGCCGCGGTCAGACCAGAGCCAAGCGCCGGTGCGCTGTGAATAGGCGGTGCATACGGCCCTCATGGCCGTGAACCCGTCACCGCCTCACCTGCCCGCGCAGCACCGACTCGAGGACCTGATCGTCCGCCAGGCCGAGGCAGAGCTGCTCGACGTCGAACCGCTGAACCTCGGGCCGGGAGCTCCGGCGACCGCCGCGTTGGAGGCTGAGCGCGGACCGCGGCCGGACGATGCGGCCGGGCGTGGCCGCCATTAGCGGCGTGAGCTGCTGCGTTGGCCGCACCGGGTTCGAGCGCACTCGCCGCGGTCGAGCTGACACACACGGCGCTGCGCATCGGGCCGCACGCCTCCCCGCTGGCTGCGCGCGTGCTGGCCGGACTCGATCTGCTCTCCCGCGTCGATCGGCCCACTGCCCGTCGGCTCGCTGTGGAATGGCCGACAGCACCACGCGCGGCGCGCGACGATGTTCGGTGACGCGCAGCGGGACGGCTTGATCGCGTCCAACCGTTCACGAATCTGAGGCGCCGTGCCCGCGCTCGGGCGAGTACGGACTGCAGTTCCGCGCTCTGCTCATCTTCCTCGGCTACGTCGGCTGCCGCCCGGGAGAGCTGTGCTGCATCCGCCGCGAGGATCTCGACGTCCAGAAGTCTGAGGTGACGATCCGCTTCGCCCTCGACGGCCAGGGCGGCGAGAAGCTCCCCAAGAACGGACGCGCTCGCGTCGTCGCCGTCCCGCCGCCAGCGCTGCAGGCACTGCACGACGTGCCGCCGCGCCTCGACACCCCGTGCCTATCCACACGAGCGGCGGAAAGCGCCTCTCCAAGGGCACTCTCTCTTACTACTTCCGCGCGGTGCGGCAACGTTGGGCCGGCCGTGACAAGGTCGAGCTCTGCGAGCTGTGCCACGCGTGCGCAACGCTGCTGATGGAGCGCGGACTGCCACCGCACGTCGTCGCCAACCAGCTCGGCCACACCGACGGCGGCGCCCTCGTCCAACGCCTCTACGGGCACCCTTCGGAGCGCGGCATGTGCGACCAGGTGCGCCTCTCGTTCAGCGGGTGGGGAGCAACGCAGGAGCACCCCTCGCCGACTTCCCCCGCAAAGCCGCGCATTTCATAGCCCGATGCACCCGTCGTCTCCACTGATGAAGCCGCCGCACAGGACCTGTGCGGCGGCTTTTTCTTTGCGCGGTCCGGTTCAGGCTCAGGCGGCGAGCCCTGAGCCGATCCAGTCGCCGTCGTCGCGTGCGCCTGCGGGGGCGAGGAAGTACCCGCCGCCGACCGTCGTGATGTAGTCGACCATCGGCTCCTCGGCGAGCCGGCGCTGGATCGTCGCGAACTGGCGCTCGATGTCCTGGTTGAACGCGACGAAGATCAAGCCCTGGTCGAGGTTGCCGGCCCCGTCGACGCCGCGATGGAAGTTGTAGCCTCGGCGGAGGATGCGCTGGTCCGCGGTTCCCGGCGTGCGCGGGTTGGCGAGCCGGATGTGCGAGTCCAGGGCAATCCGCTCGCCCTTCGGGTCGAGGTCGAAGCGAGGGTCCTCGAATTCGTCCGTGCCACCCAGGGGAGCGCCGCTGACGCGGTAGCGGCCGATCATCGCCTGCTGCTCGCGCATGCCCACCCGGTCCCAGAACTCGACGTGCATGCGGATCGTGCGCACGACCAGGAACGTCCCGCCGCCCGCCCAGCCGGCAGATCGCGGAATCCAGACGAGCCGGTCCATCAGCGCGCGGTCGTCGACCGGAGGGTTTGCCGTCCCGTCCCGAAACGCGAACAGGTTGCGGGTGGCGCTCCGGGGCGTCGGCCCGCGGTCGGCGCTGCGGAAGCCGTCGAGGGTCCAGCGGATCATCATCCGCCCGGCGAGCGTGCGCTGCAGCTCCCGGATTGTGTGCACGACGGTGTCACGGTGCCAGGCGCAGACCTGCAGCAGGACGTCGCCGCCACTGCGCGCGGGGTCGATCGCGTCGTTCGGGAAGTTCGGCATCGCGGTCAGCCCGGGTGGGCGCTTGGCCGCCAGCCCGTAGCGGTCGTCGAACAGCGACGCCCCGAACGCGATCGTCACCGTCAGCCCGTCGGGCGGATTGTCCTCGCCGAGGATGCCCGAGTCCGGCGGCGGCTCGTCGTCCTCTCTGACGCCGACCGCGTCGCCCTGCGTGAGGCTGCGCGCTCGTGCCGACAGGTCGCGCAGCGCCTGCAGCAGGTCGCCCTGACCCGGCACGACCGCGTCGAGCGCTACGAACGTCGCGTGATCCTGCTGGGGCGTGAGGATCCCGGCCTGGTGCGGGCCGTTGAACGGCACGCGCAGATCCAGCTGCGGCGCGGGCGGAAGCTCGTCCGCCCGCGGGCCCGCGGCGGTCGCTTTCCCGGCCGCGCCGAGTCCTCCGGCTCCGAGGACGAGCGCGGAGCGCTGCAGCAGTGTGCGCCGGTCGATCCCGCTCACTTGATCCTCGGAATCACGGGAGAGGGAGCGGTTTCGATCGACGGCGGGACGAACGCCAGCGCCGCCAGCGCGGTCGTCATCGTGCCGTTGAGCCGGGCACGCTCGGCGCGGCCGAGCCCGTTGAGCGTGGGCAGATGGCCGTGGTGTCTGCGGCGGATCGCCGCGACGGCGCCGTCGAGCGCCCGCAGATCGCTCTGGACCTGGATCAACACGTTGTTGCGGCCCTGCAGCAGCGGCTCGAGCGTCCCGATCACCTGGTGGGTCGCCGCGAGCAGCGCCGCGGTGCCGAGGACGCCCTCGCCGCTCCAGGGCACGTCCGTGCTCGTGAGGAGCTTGCGCTGCGCGTCCTCGAGGATCTCGTGTGCGCGGGTGCGGTAGTCGAGCGGATCGATCTCGGTATCGGGCAGCTCGGCGGCCAGCGCGGCCAGAGAGCGCTCCAGCTTCCGCTGGGTCGGGAGCAGCGCCTGCGGACGCTCGCCGGTCCACAGGCCCTTCTCGATCCGGTGCAGACCGGTGAAGTCCGGGTCGGCCGCCCCGCGCGGAAGACCGCCGGGCATCCCGTCGATCGCCTGGTCGAGGTCGCCGAACAGGCCGTAGACGGCGCCGAGGTGCAGGTAGCTGCTCCAGGTCGCGCGCCAGGCCGCCTGCGCGCCGCGCCGGTCGCCCGCTGCCAGCTCACGATGGAGCGTGCGGGCGTGGCGCCGGGTGCGCGCCGTCCAGCGCTCGGCGTAGGCGATGTACCGGGCCACGGGGGCCTCGTACGCCTCCGGTGCGATCGGGGCCAGTTCGGTCACGAGCCGGCCGGTCAGATCGGAGCCGGACCGCTGACTTTCACCCACCTGGCTCCCGTAGAGGTCGGCGGGGACGTCGGAGCCGACCACCTTGTGCACCTGCACGCCGAGCGGGTTGCGGTCGTCCACAGGGCCGGAGAGCTTGAGCACTCCGAATGACTTGTCGCCACGCGGACCACCGAACGGTGAGAGTGCGAACGCGGCCAGCGCGAGTGCGACCAGTGCGATGCCGGCCAGGACGGCTCTGCGGAGGTGAAGTGGGATAGAGGACACGCGCGACACGGCCCGACAACAATGACGGCTCGTAGATATGCTCCGCAAAGAGCGAGTGGTCCGTCGCCAGCGGACAGTACTGAATTCGCTCTGGCAACGCCATCGGGGGGGCGGCGATGGCAGGGTGCCCGGGTCTACCGCCGACGAGAAACGAGGTGGCCGTGTCGAGTCGTTACCTCCTGGGGGCCGTGGGCGTGGCGGGCATCGCCATCGCGATCGGCGTGGCATCGTCGGGCGCGAGCGGGCCGGAGCCGCCGAAGCCGAAGACCCCGATCGAGCACGTGGTCGTGCTCTTCGGCGAGAACAACTCGTTCGACCATTACTTCGGCACCTATCCGAACGCGGAGAACCCGCCGGGGCAGACGCCGTTCATCCCGCGCCCGGACACGCCCGCGGTCGACGGCTTCACGAGCGAGCTGCTCACCAACAACCCGAACGCGTTCAACCCCCGGCGCCTCGACCGCAGCGAGGCGGTGACCTGCGACCAGAACCACCAGTACGGGCCCGAGCAGGCGGCCTACAACCGCGGCGCGATGGACAAGTTCGTCGAGAACACGACGGGCGGCAGCTGCCGGCAGAGCACCACGAAGAACAACTCGACGTACGGCCCGCAGGGCATCGTGATGGGCTACTACGACGGCAACACCGTCACGGCGTGGTGGAACCTCGCGCAGCACTTCACGCTCAGCGACAACTACTTCACGACGACCTTCGGGCAGTCGACGATCGGCGCCATCAACCTGATCAGCGCCAACACCCACGGCGTCGTCCTGCACGGCGGGACGTCGAGCAACGTCCGCAACGGCACGATGGTCAACAACGTCGAGCCGCTGTACGACCAGTGCGCGAACCCGAACAACCAGCTCAACACCGACGGCACGGTGGGCGGCGTCACGGGCTACTACACGAACCGCAACATCGGCGACCTGATGAACGACGCGGGCGTGACCTGGGGCTGGTTCCAGGGCGGCTTCACCCCTTCGTCGACCGTCGTGCAGCGGGGCTTCACGCGCGCCGTCTGCGGCACGTCGCACCGCAACGTCGGCGGCGCGAACGTCGCCGACTACGTCCCGCACCACAACCCGTTCGCGTACTACGCGAGCACGGCCAACGTCAACCACGTCTCGCCGTCCTCGGTCGAGCAGGTCGGGAGCTCCGATCCTGAGGGCACGCCGCCCGAACAGGCGGTCAACCACAACTACGACCTGACGTGGTTCACGCGGGCCCTGGAGGCCGGCACGCTGCCGCAGGTCTCGTTCCTGAAGGCGCCCGCCTACGCGAACGGGCACCCCGGCAATTCGGACCCGCTCGACGAACAGCAGTTCATCGCCGAGATGGTCAACGCCGTCCAACGCTCCCAGTACTGGGACTCGACGGCGATCATTCTCACCTACGACGACTCCGACGGCTGGTACGACCACGTCCAGGGCCCGATCACCCACGTCTCACACGACTCGCTCGACGTGCTGACCGGACCGGGCGAATGCGGCACCTCGACGACACCTGCGCAGAACGACAAGTGCGGCGTCGGCCCCCGTGTCCCGCTGCTGATCGCCTCGCCGTGGGTCCGCGCCAACTACGTCGACCACACGTTCACCGAGCAGGCCTCGATCATCAAGTTCATCGAGGACAACTGGGGGCTGCCGCGGATCGGCGGCGGCTCGGTCGACGCCGAGGCAGGCTCGCTGGACCCGATGTTCGACTTCGACCCGTCGCATCCGCGCGCGCCCGCGACGCTGCTCGACCCGCTGACGGGGGAGGTCACCGGCACGTCGGTGCCGGGTGACGTCGGTGGGACGGTGCCGCCGACGCTGTCGCTCTCGCTCGCCTCCGGCCCGGCCGGCCTCGGTGCGTTCGTGCCCGGGGTGGCGCGCACCTACGAGACCACGCTGGGCGGCTCGATCACGTCGACCGCCGCCGATGCCACCCTGAGCGTCACCGATCCTGCGTCCGCCGCTCCTGGGCACCTGGTCAACGGGTCGTTCTCGCTGCCGGCGCCGCTCCAGATCAAGGCGACCGACGTCCCGAACCCGGAAGGCACCTTCCAGGCGCTCGGGAGCGAGGCGCTCCCGCTGCTGACGGAGTCACAACCGTTGAGCAACGACCCGGTGACGATCGCGTTCCGGCAGGAGATCGGCGCCGGCGATGCGCTCCGGACGGGCACCTACGGCAAGACGCTGACCTTCACGCTCGCCACGACGTCACCCTGACGGGCGGCCGCCGCATCGCTGGGAGCGTTCCCAGCGATGCGCGCGGTCCGCGCTGATCACGTTGAACCCGCAACCCGGGCTCCGGCACGTCGGGGCCCGGCGGCGCGCTTGACCCGGTACTCGAGCACCGTCGCCCACTCCAGCGGCCGGACGCCCACGGGCTCGAGCTCCGCGGACACGCCGGCACCGTCGAACAGCGGCTTGCCCGCGCCCAGCAGCACGGGCGCGACGATGATCGCGAGCTCGTCGATCACGCCGGCGGCAAGGGCCTGGCGGATCACGTCGGCACCGCCGCCGATCGCGACGTCCTGGCCCCCCGCGGCCGCGCGCGCCCGCGCGAGCGCCTCGTCGAACCCGCCGACGAACACGAACTCGCCCGTGCCCGGCTCCTCCTCGGGCCGGTGGGTGACGACGAACACGGGCACGCCCCACGGGTTCTTCTCGCCCCAGTGCCCGGCGGCCTCGTACATCCAGCGCCCGACGACCACCGCGCCCGTCCGCGCCATCGTCGCGTCGAGGAACGCGCGCGCCTCGCCGGAGGCTTCGCCCGCCGGCCCGTCGTCGTAGCTCCACGGCCCGCCGAAGATCCAGTAGTGGAGGCGCTCGCCGCCCACTCCGAGGCCCTGGCCGGGGCCGTCGTCCGGCCCGGCGACGTAGCCGTCCACCGAGATCGTGATCGAGGCGGTCACCTTGCTCTGCATCGTCGTGCCCATGCCGCCTCAGACCGCGCCGGGCCTGAGAACTCATCGGCGTTTCCCTACGCAGACGGGTGGGAAGCCGGAACCAGCATGCGCGCGATGACATACCGCGGCCCGTACAAGCTCCGGGTCGAGGAGAAGGACCGGCCGCGGATCGAGCACCCCAACGACGCGATCGTCCGGGTGCAGTTGGCCGCGATCTGCGGCTCTGACCTGCACCTGTACCACGGGATGATGCCGGACACCCGGATCGGCCACACGTTCGGGCACGAGTTCATCGGCGTGGTCGACGAGGTCGGCTCGTCGGTGGAGACGCTGCAGGTCGGCGACCGCGTGATGGTGCCGTTCAACATCTTCTGCGGCAGCTGCTGGTTCTGCGCGCGCGGCCTGTTCAGCAACTGCCACAACGTGAACCCGAACGCCACGGCGGTCGGCGGGATCTACGGCTACTCGCACACGACGGGCGGCTACGACGGCGGCCAGGCCGAGTACGTGCGCGTGCCGTTCGCGGACGTCGGCCCGGTGAAGATCCCGGAGTGGATGCACGACGAGGACGCCGTGCTGCTCACGGACGCGGCCGCGACGGGCTACTTCGGCGCCCAGCTGGGCGAGATCGCCGAGGGCGACACCGTCGTGGTCCTGGGCGCGGGACCCGTCGGCCTGATCGCCGCCCAGTCCGCGTGGCTGATGGGCGCGGGCCGGGTGATCGTCGTCGACCACCTCACCGAGCGGCTCGAGAAGGCGCGCACGATGGCCCACGCCGAGATGCTCAACTACGACGAGTACGACGACATCGTGGTCGAGCTCAAGCTGCAGACGGACCATCTCGGCGCCGACGTGGTCATCGAGGCCGTGGGCGCGGAGGCCGACGGCAGCTGCCTGCAGCACGTCGCGGCGGCCAAGCTCAAGCTCCAGGGCGGCTCACCCGTCGCGCTCAACTGGGCGATCGACGGCGTGCGCAAAGGCGGCACGGTCGCCGTCGTCGGCGCCTACGGCCCGATCCAGAGCGCGGTCAAGTTCGGCGACGCCCTCAACAAGGGCCTGACCATGCGCATGAACCAGACGCCGGTCAAGCGCCAGTGGCCGCGGATGTTCGAGCACGTCCGCAACGGGCACCTCACGCCGCGGGAGATGGTGACCCACCGCTTCCCGCTGGAGGAGATCCCCGAGGCCTACCACGTCTTCTCGTCCAAGCTCGACGGCTGCATCAAGCCGCTGATCCTGCCCGGCGGAGGCAACTGACATGAGCGACACGACCCCGATCGCCTACGTCCCCGACCAGCCGCGCATGCGCGAGACGCCCGAGCAGCTGCGCGCGCGGATCCCGGGCTGGGGCGCGGACCTGGACCCGGCCGACCGCCCGTCGTACCCCAAGCTGCAGTACGACCCGGAGCGCACCCGCTGGCGCTTTCCCGAGCGCCAGCCCGGGGCCGAGGGCCGCGAGCGCTCGATCGAGCACGCCTTCGTCACGCCGGTGTTCGGCACCGCGCAGCCGCTGCACGGGCTGTCCGGGAAGATCCGGCGGCTCGCCTACGAGCGCTACAGCGAAGGCCGGCTGGCCCACTGGCTGCTGCTGATCGCGGGTGACCGCGTCGACGCGTGGGGGAGCCACCTGCGCTCGTTCGCCACCCTGCGGCCGGACAACCCGGTGACGCAGAGCGGCGTGCGCGCCGAGCTCTCCGCCGACGGCTCGGCGCGCAGCGGGCGCTCGGACCGTCGCCACCACGCGCTGGACCCGG
>CALALQ010000277.1 GCA_937925595.1 uncultured Demequina sp.
GGCGCTCCGCCCGCAGCGCCCGCCGGACCGTGTTGCGCGAGAGCCCCGTCGAGCGAGCCAGTTCCTTGATCGACTTGCCGCCGACGAAATGCTCGCGTCGCAACTCAGCCCACTGCTCCAACTCAACCACCCCCAGCCGCCTCTCCTCGCCGACGTCGGCAACGAGATACAGCAACACCCCCGAGCGCCTCCGCCGCCCCGCCCAAGGGGGGTCAGTTTTCATCCGGCGGAAGGGGGTCAGTTTTCACGCGGCGCCGACACCCGCCGGCTCGGCAAAGCGGAGCAGAAGCACCGAGGCGCGTTGACGAACTAGCGAGGTTCGACGGTTGCGTCCATCCTCTCGGCGGTGGGTACGCCTCGTGGCGTCGAAAGGAGGCGCCATGTCCGCGCCAACACCGTTGGACTCGTCGGGACGTCGTCGCTCGGCGGCCGGCAGGTCGGGCTACCAGCCCGGTCGGCCCGCCCGTACCAGAGGGCGCCGATACCCGCCTGATCCGCCGCGGCCGGAGGAGATCATTGCCGTGATGCGCTGCTGCAGTGACGGGCTGCATGGATTGCGCGCCCGCGGATTGATCGCGGTGTTGTGGCGCTCTGGGCTCCGAATCCAGGAGGCGCTCGACCTGACCGAGCTGGACCTGGACCGGCGGCGCGGGTCCTTGCTGGTGCGGCGCGGCAAGGGCGGCCGTCGCCGCGAGGTCGGCATGGACGACTGGGGCTTCGAGCAGCTCGCGCCCTGGCTGCGAGCGCGCGAGCAGATGCCAGTCGGCCCGCTGTTCTGCGTGATCAACGGTCGCTCATGCGGTCGCCCGTGGCGCGCGTCGGCCGCGCGAGCGACGCTGCACCGCCGCGCCGCTCGCGCGGGTGTTCGCCGGCGCTTTGCTCCCCATCAGCTGCGTCACGCGCACGCGGTCGAGCTGTTGCGTGAGGGAGTGCCGCTCAACGTCATTCAGCGCCAGCTCGGTCACCACAACCTCGGCGTGACGTCGATCTATCTCCAAGGGATCGACCCCAACGAGATCATCGAAACTGTCCACGCGCGCCGCCCGCCCATGATTCCGGCAAGCGCAGGTCTTCTGCTACCCGGCTCGCTGACGCCGTGACGCGAAGTGGCCCTCTCCACGGTTTCGCCACGTCGAACGTCGGCGCGCCCTGGCGGATGTACCACCACTTGTCGTCCTCTCGGACACGCTCCGAGGCGCCGCTTGCAGCAGCCGTAATTCTCGTACATCCATTGACAACCGCCAATTCAATCGATATTCATGTATAGATGGCTGTCGATCTGGAGCTCGCGCCCAAGACCAAACGCCCCGCCGGCGAGCCGTGCTGCGAGCCGGTCGTCTACCCCGACGTCGACCGCGACCGCGCTGCGCGTATGGCCGAGGTCGCGAAGGCCCTCGGCGACCCGATCCGTCTGCAGCTCGTGGACGTGCTGCGCAAGCACGCGGGCAAGGTCTGCGTGTGCGAGCTCGTCCCCTTGTTCGACGTCTCCCAGCCCACGCTCTCGCACCACCTCAAGAAGCTCCGAGACGCCGGCATCGTCGACTCCGAGCGCCGCGGGCTGTGGGCCTACTACTACGTCCTCCCCGACGCATTGCAGGAGTTGACCGCATGGCTGAGCTGACGGACCTCACCCCGAACACCGAGACCCGCGCGTGCTGCTCCGCAAGCGCGCAAGAGACCTGTTGCGAGCCGTCCGAGAAGGCGGCGTGCTGCGAGACCAGCGCCGCCGGTGGCTCCTGCGGCTGCGCGGCCGGCGCCGACGAGCTGCGCGAGACCGTCCGCGCCCGCTACGCCGCCGCCGCGCTCGCGACCACCGCCCCGCCCCCCGAGACCGGTTGCTGCTCGACCGACGCCGCGATCATCACCGACGAGCAGGCCGAGCTGTTCGGCCGCGGCCTGTACGCCGACGGCCAGCAGGGCGAACTGCCCGAGGACGCGCTGCTCGCCTCGCTCGGCTGCGGCAACCCGACCGCCATGGCCGACCTGCGCGACGGCATGACCGTGCTCGACCTCGGCTCCGGCGGCGGCATCGACGTCCTGCTCTCCGCCCGCCGCGTCGCCCCCACCGGCACCGCGTACGGCCTCGACATGACCGACGAGATGCTCGAGCTCGCCCGCGCCAACCAAGCCAAGGCGGGCATCACCAACGTCCACTGGCTCAAAGGCCACATCGAAGCCATCCCGCTCCCCGCCGAGAGCGTCGACGTCGTCCTCTCCAACTGCGTCATCAACCTCTCCACCGACAAGCCCACCGTCCTGCGCGAAGCCGCCCGCGTGCTCAAGCCCGGCGGCACCTTCGCCGTCTCCGACGTCATCGCCGACCCCGACATGGACGAGGCCACCCGCCAGGACATGCAGCAGTACGTCGGCTGCATCGCCGGCGCCCTCACCCACGACCAGTTCGTCCAGTACCTCACCGACGCCGGCCTGGTCGACATCGAGATCACCGAGACCCACCGCGTCCACGAACACGCCGGCTCAGCGATCATCCGGGCTCGCAAGCCCGACTGAGCGCCGACGCGCTCACCCGCAACCGCGCGCCGCGCCACTACAGAGCCGCCTACGTCGCCTGATGGAGCCGCTGGTTAACCCTCATCGTCCACGACCTTCGATGAAGCCGGATGCGAGTGGCCAGCTACGGGCCGTCAACGGCTCGCCGGTCGAGCCGAGACCCAGCTCCGTCGACGGACGCAGCCAGCGCTAAACGTCGATCGTCGGCTCGCCGTTAGCAGCCATGAGCCCGCTCACCCCCGCCACCGCCTCTACTGCAAGGGACCTTGCGCACTGCGGTTTGCGGTTCAGGAGAGGGCGACGAGCGGGGTTCTCGCGGCGCTCGTGCCTTCGCGGATGACTTCGCCGGTGATGCTGGTGTTGGCGTCCGAGCCCAGCCACAACACGACTTGGGCGACGTCGGCGGCGGTGGAGGTGCGTCGCTGTGGAGTGAGCGCTCCGGCTCGCTCGAAGACCTCAGCCGGGAAGCGATCCTGGTTTCGGTCGGTACGTGTGAACCCGACGGCCACGACGTTGGTGAGCACGCCGTCGGCTCCGCCGTCCCAGGCGAGGGCTCGTCCGAGGCCGTGAAGGGCGGCTTTGGCGGCGACGTAGTGGGGCATGACCGGATGGCCTTCTTCGGCGGCTCCGGATGAGATCAGCACGATCCGCCCGCGGGCGGAGGCGCGAAGGGCCGGCAGGGCGGCTTGGGTGAGGGCGAAGGCGCCTTCGATATTGGCGCGCAGCACCGGTCGCCAGTCCTCGGGGTCGAGGTCCTCAAAGCGGCGGGATGACGTCGTCGGCCATCGGACCGCGTTCACGACGAGGGTGTCGAGTCCGCCCAGGGCGTGGATCGCGTCTTGCACGGCGCTGGCCGGCGAGCCGGGGTCCTCGAGTTCGAGCTGGACGATCGTCTGCGCCGTCGCGGACGCCGGGAGCCGGTGGCGAGAGCTGATGGCGACGCGGGCGCCTGCATCGGCGAAGGCCTGGGCGATCGGCGCTCCGAGACCGCCGGTGCCGCCGGTCACGAGCACGTTTCGAGGGGCTGGTGCGGTCATCATGGCAATCACTGTACTTGACAACTATTGTGATCGACTACGGTATGGACCATGGCCAAGCGCGTTGACGACCAGCACCCGCCGCTCGGGTTCTTGCTCGTCCGGATCGCGGAGGCGGTCGACCGGCGCTTCGTCGCGGCGCTCGCCGACCTGGCCCTGAAGCCGCGGCAGCTTCGCCTGCTGGTGCTGGTCGACCGCTCCCCTGGGCTCACGCAACGCGAGCTGGCAGTCCAGCTCGGGATGGACGCCGGCAACCTGATCGGCGTCCTGGACACGCTGGAGGCACAGAGCCTGCTGCGCCGCGAGCGCGACGCGGCCGATCGCCGACAGCGACTGGTCACCCTCACTCCCGAAGGCGAGGCGCTCCTGCACCGGGCGACGGAAGCGACCGAGCAGGTCGAGGCCCGCGTGTTCGCGCACCTGTCGACCGACGAGCTCGCGGACTTCTACGACACGGCCCTCGCCACCTATCAGCGCATCAGCGACAACGACCCATGAGACCAGACGGAGGAGCTCGCACGCGACTGGGGGCGCAGCACTGGGGCCTTCCACTGGCGGCGTGCACACACTGGACGAGGGGTTGTCTCGCGCCTTAGGCTTGCGCCGCTGGAGCGAGAGCGTGCGCGAGAGGAGAGGGCGCGGTGTCACTGGCTGACGAACTGGCGTACACGACGGTCGTGGAGTTGGCGGGACGGATCCGGCGGCGCGAGCTGTCGCCGGTCGAAGTGCTGGACGCGACGATCGAGCGGATCGAGGCGCGCAACCCGAGCTTGAATGCGCTGGTGTACCTGGGCTTCGACGACGCGCGCGCGGCGGCGCGTGCGGCAGAGAAGGCGCTGGTCAGCGGCGAGGCCGTCGGGTTGCTGCACGGGGTGCCGGCGGCGATCAAGGACCTGTTCGACTTCAAACCGGGATGGCCGGCGACGTTCGGCGGCATCCCGGCGCTGCGGGACTTCAAGCTCGATACCTACTGCGCGTTCGCGGAGCGTGCCGAGCAGGCGGGCGCGATTCTCGTCGGCAAGGGCAACAGCCCGGTGATGGGCTTCCGCGGCGTGTGCGACAACCCGCTGTTC
>CALALQ010000278.1 GCA_937925595.1 uncultured Demequina sp.
GGGTCGGCGGCGTCCAGCAGCATCGCGCCGGCGGTGTACCGCGCGCCGTAGGCGAGCTCGAACCCCTTGACGTCGGCGCCCGTGACGCCGTGGTGCAGCACCAGCCAGCCCTCCGGCACCCGGATCGGCGCGGGACCGCCGCCGATCTTCGCCTCCTTCACCTGTGCCCACGGCAGGTCCGCAACATTGCCGCTCGAGTCCGTGGTGCGGTCGAGGCTCGCGTCGTGCAGCGCGACGGCGACGCCATCCCTGGTGCCATGGGCGTCCGTCTCGACGTAGCGGTAGCCCAGGTCAACGGCGGCGGCGAACGCGGCCATCGAGTTCTCGAGACCGTCGAGGCTGAAGCCGCGGTGCGCGAGGGCCGCCACGGCCCCGCCCGTGTCGAAGTAGGGGTGCCTCATGAGAGCACCTCGTCGAGGAAGGCCTCGACGCCGGCGAAGTACGCGGCGCGCGGCTCCGCACTCGACTGGGTGAGGTCGTGAATGCCGTTCGTGATGACGAGCTCGCGGGCGTTGGGGCCGAGCTTGGGGATCAGGCGGGCAGTCGCCTCGGTGTCGACGACGACGTCCTGCTCGCGAAGGCGCGGGTTGTCGTCCGTTTCCGGGCCGCAGGAGTCGCTGCGAGCCACGAGCGCGGGGACGGGAATGGTGAGCCCCGCCTCGATACGCGCCCATGCTCGGATCACCGCATAGACCCAGGTGGTGCGAGCCGGCACACCGGCGGGGGTCTTCCAAGTGGTGTCGAAATCTGCGGGGCCGCCGCCGCTGACGTGCAGGTACTTCGCGTAGATCGCCGGGCGACGCGCAACGACCGCCGTGGGCGCCACGCGGCGCAGGAGCGGCAGCCCGCGGAGCTTGGCCCTGTCGAGCTTCGACATCTGCAGGCCGAACAGCGGCGAGTTGAGGATGACACCTTTGAGGTGAGCAGGCGCCCTGTCCGCCACCCAGATCGCCGCCGCGAGCGCGCCCGTCGAGTGGGCATGGACCACGAGCGGCAGGTCCGGATGGAGCTCGCGCATCGCGTCGACCGCCGCCTGGATGTCGTCGCCCTGCTCGGCGATGTCCGCCATGTCGTGCGGATGATCGCCCGACTTGAGGGAGCGACCCGACCGGCGCATGTCCACCGCGTAGAACTCGATCCCGCGCTCACGGAACCAGTCCGCGAGATCTGCTTGATAGAAGTAGTCGTTGTACCCGTGCACGTGCAGAACGGCGGCTCGGGGAGAGGTGAGCGGAGCGTCGGGCCTGATGAGGGTGATGTCGCCGATAGATGCCGCCTCGAACCCAGCGAGGATGTCCGGTGACCACTCCATATGCCGAATCTAGCCGCGTTGGTGCGGAGTGGTCGCACGGATGCGCAACACTGTGTTCATGAGCGACGCGTCAATGACGACGCACGCGGGCTCCGAGCAGCGCGTGCCACGCAAGCAAGTTCTGTCCTGGGCGTTGTGGGACTGGGCAACCCAACCGTTCAACACCGTCATCCTCACCTTTGTCTTCACCGCGCTGTACCTGACGTCTGATGACTTCATCAAGCCCGGCATGGACCATGACAAGGGCATTGCTGAGCTGACCTCTGGTCTGGGCCTCGCGATGACGATCGCCGGCATTGGAGTGGCGCTCGTGGCTCCTGTCCTTGGCCAGATCGCGGACCGCACGGGAAAGCGCAAGCAGTGGCTCGGGTGGATGACGGTGCTGCTCGTGGTGACCATGCTGTCGCTCTACTTCGTGGAGGCGGCACCCAAGTACTTCGTGCTCGGTGTTGGCATCATCGCCGTGGGCACGATCATCAACGAGATCGCTGGCGTGAATTACAACGCGATGCTGGTGCAGGTGTCATCGCCGCGCACCATGGGGCGCGTGTCCGGCCTGGGCTGGGGACTCGGATACATCGGCGGCATTTTGGCGCTCGTGCTTGTGGTGGTGCTCGATGCGATGGACTGGTTCGGCATGGACACGTCCAACGGCATGGCGTATCGCATGATCGCCATTGGATGCGCCGTGTGGACGCTGCTGTTCGCGTGGCCGCTGCTCGCCTACGTTCCGGAAGCGCCGGCGGCGCCGCGCGGGGCCTCGGGCGGTTTTCTCCACGCGTACGTGCTGCTGTGGCGCAACGTCCGTCAGCTGTGGCGCGAGGCCCGGCCGACGCTGTGGTTCCTTCTCGCGTCCGCCGTCTATCGCGATGGCCTGGCGGGCGTGTTCGCGTTTGGCGCGGTGATCGCTGCGCGCGCGTACGACTTCGAAGACACCGAGGTCATCATCTTCGGCATCGCGGCGAACCTCGTTGCGGGCGTCTCCACGATCATCGCCGGTCGCATCGACGACTATGTGGGTCCCCGCGCGGTGATCATCACGGCGCTCGGGGGCATCGTGGTCGCTGGCCTCGCGGTCGCCTTGTTGCACGGGCTTGGCGCGATCACGTTCTGGATCTTCGGGCTGGTGCTGTCCGGAATGGTGGGACCTGCGCAGTCCGCGTCGCGATCGCTGCTCGCCCGCGTCTCCCCGCTGGGGCGCGAGGCCGAGATCTTCGGCCTTTACGCCACCACCGGCCGCGCGGCATCGTTCCTGTCGCCCGGAGCATGGACGGTTGTCATCGCCATCACCGGAGCGACGCTGTGGGGAACGCTCGGAATCATCGGCGTGGTGCTCGCGGGACTCGTCCTGCTGCTGTTCGTGCGGACGCCCGCCGACCGTGGTGCCGCCGCACGGCCGGTGCTGTCGGAGTAGTACCCGGCCACAGCGTCGGGCCGTGACTGGGGGTGCTCGCGGCCGGGGGCCGGACCTGATATCCCATTAGGGGACCGAGATCCGGGACACCCGGACCTGATGTCCCATTACGGCGCCGGGCTACTCGGTTGTGGGTTCCTCAGCGGGAGTGTCTGCCTCTTCTGCCTCGTCCTCGCCCAGATTGCGCTCGACGTTGCGGGCCACACCGATGATGCGGTCGCCCTCTGCCGGCTTGGCGAAGATGACGCCCATCGTGTCGCGGCCCTTCGCGGGGACCTCCGCCACGGGGGAGCGCATGACCTTGCCGGACTCCATGATGACGAGCACCTCGTCCGACTCCTCGACGAGCAGCGCACCCACCAGGTCGCCGCGCTGCTCCTGCAGCTTGGCCACCTTGATGCCGAGTCCGCCGCGGTTCTGGACGCGGTACTCCTCGATGTCGGAGCGCTTGGCGTAACCACCCTCGGTCACGATGAACGAGTACATGCCAGGGGCGACGACGTCTGCCGCGAGCAGCTCATCGTCATCGCGGAACGACATGCCCTTCACGCCAGAGGTCGCGCGGCCCATGGGACGCAGCGCCTCATCGGAAGCGGTGAAGCGGATCGACTGACCCTTGCGGCTCACGAGCAGCAGGTCGTCCTCGGGGCCAACGAGGCGAGCGGCGACAAGCTCGTCAGGACGCAGCTCCCCGTCCTCGCCCTCGACATCGCGCAGGTTGATCGCGATGAGACCGCCGGAGCGGTTCGAGTCGTACGCGGACAGCTCGGTCTTCTTGATGAGGCCGCGCTTGGTTGCGAGCACCAGGTACGGCTTATCGCTGTACGACTTGAGCGCGAGCACCTGGGCGATCTCCTCGCCCGGCTGGAACGCGAGCAGGTTCGCGACGTGCTGACCCTTGGAGTCGCGGCCGCCCTCGGGCAGCTCGTACGCCTTGGCGCGGTAGACGCGGCCAAGGTTCGTGAAGAACAGCAGCCAGTGGTGCGTCGTCGTGACGAAGAAGTGCTCCACGACATCGTCCGAGCGCAGGGTCGCGCCGCGCACGCCCTTGCCGCCGCGGCGCTGTGCCCGGTACTGGTCCGATCGCGTGCGCTTGGCATAGCCACCGCTCGTGATCGTGACGACGACCTCTTCCTCCGCGATGAGGTCCTCGAAGTCGACGGAGCCGTCGAAGGGGGAGATCTCGGTGCGGCGCTCGTCGCCGTACTTGCGGACGATCTCCGCAAGCTCCTCGGAGATGATCGTGCGCTGGCGCTGCTCGGAGGCGAGGATCGACTTGAGGTCCTCGATCTCCGCCATGAGCTTGGCGTAGTCCTCTTCGATCTTCTGCCGCTCGAGGGCCGCAAGGCGACGCAGCTGCAGGTTGAGGATCGCGGTCGCCTGGACCTCGTCCACGTCGAGCAGCTCCATGAGGCCAACGCGCGCCTCGTCGACGCTCGGGGAGCGGCGGATCAGCGCGATGACCTCGTCGAGCTGGTCGAGCGCCTTGACGTAGCCGCGCAGGATGTGGGCCTCGCGCTCGGCCTCGCGCAGGCGGTATTCGGTCCGACGCTGGATCACCTCGATCTGGTGCGTCACCCAGTGGCGCACGAACGCGTCGATCGACAGGGTGCGGGGCACCTCGTCGACGAGGGCGACCATGTTGGCGCCGAAGGTCTCCTGCAGCTGGGTGTGCTTGTAGAGGTTGTTGAGCACCACCTTGGCGACAGCGTCGCGCTTGAGCACGATGACGAGTCGCTGACCCGTGCGGCCGGAGGTTTCGTCGCGGATGTCCGCGATGCCGGTGATCTTGCCGTCCTTGACGAGCTCGGCGATCTTCAGCGCGAGGTTGTCGGGGTTGACCTGGTACGGCAGCTCGGTGACGACGAGGCACTGGCGACCCTGCAGCTCTTCGACGGTGACGACGGCGCGCATCGTGATGGAGCCGCGGCCCGTGCGGTACGCGTCCTCGATGCCGCGTCGGCCAAGAATCATGGCACCCGTGGGGAAGTCCGGTCCCTGCACTCGCTCGAGCAGCGCCTCAAGCAGCTCTTCGCGCGTGGCATGGGGGTGCTCGAGGTACCACTGCACACCGTCGGCGATCTCGCGCAGATTGTGCGGCGGGATGTTCGTCGCCATGCCCACCGCGATGCCGGCGGAGCCGTTGACAAGCAGGTTGGGGAAGCGGGCAGGAAGAACGATCGGCTCTTGAGTGCGGCCGTCGTAGTTGTCCTTGAAGTCGACGGTGTCCTTGTCGATGTCGCGGACCATCTCCATGGCGATGGGCGACATGCGCGACTCGGTGTACCTGTGCGCGGCGGCGGGGTCGTTTCCGGGGGAGCCGAAGTTGCCCTGGCCGTCGGCGAGCGGGTAGCGCAGGGACCAGTCCTGCACCATGCGCACGAGGGTGTCGTAGACGGCACCGTCACCGTGCGGGTGGTAGTTACCCATGACCTCGCCGATGATGCGAGTGCACTTGGAGAACGCGCGATCGGGGCGGTAGCCGCCGTCGTACATCGCGTAAATGACGCGACGGTGAACCGGCTTGAGGCCGTCCCTTACGTCAGGAAGTGCGCGGCCAACGATGACCGACATCGCGTAGTCGAGATACGACTGCTGCATCTCAACATTGAGGTCGACCTGTTCGATCGCTCCGTGGTTATGCGGCTCAGATGTCAAGGAACCTCACGTCCTTCGCGTTCTGCTGGATGAAGCTGCGGCGGGATTCGACGTCGTCTCCCATGAGGATCGAGAACGTCTCGTCCGCGAGCGCGGCATCGTCCATGGTGATCTGCAGCAGCGTGCGGGTCTCCGGGTTCATCGTGGTCTCCCACAGCTCGGAGTAGTCCATCTCGCCAAGACCCTTGTAGCGCTGGATGCCGTTCTCCTTGGGCAGCTTCTTGCCGTGCTCCTGGCCGTCCGTGATGAGCGCGTCGCGCTCACGGTCGCTGAATGCGTACTCGTGATCGGCGTTCGACCACTTGATGCGGTACAGCGGGGGCTGGGCAAGGTACACATAGCCGGCCTCGATGAGCGGGCGCATGTAACGGAACAGCACCGTAAGGAGGAGCGTGCGGATGTGCTGGCCGTCGACGTCGGCATCGGCCATCAGCACGATCTTGTGATACCTGGCCTTCTCGATGTCGAATTCGTCGCCGATGCCCGAGCCGAAGGCGGTGAACAGCGCCTGGATCTCGGCGTTCGCGAGCGCCTTGTCGAGGCGAGCGCGCTCGACGTTCAGCACCTTGCCGCGCAGCGGCAGGATCGCCTGCGTCTCGGGGTTGCGGCCGCGGACGGCGGAGCCGCCTGCGGAGTCACCCTCGACGAGGAAGATCTCGGAAATCGACGGATCCTTCGACGAGCAGTCCCGCAGCTTTCCAGGCATGCCGCCGGACTCGAGCAGTCCCTTGCGGCGAGTCGCCTCGCGAGCCTTGCGGGCCGCGATGCGCGCCTGCGATGCCTGCATCGCCTTGCGGATGATCTCCTTGGCCTCATTGGGGTGGGAGTCGAACCAGTCGGTGAGCTGCTCGCCGACGACGCGCTGCACGAAGGTCTTCGCCTCGGTGTTGCCCAGCTTGGTCTTGGTCTGTCCCTCGAACTGCGGCTCGGAGAGCTTGATCGAGATGACCGCCGTGAGGCCCTCGCGGACGTCGTCACCCGTGAGGTTGTCGTCCTTTTCCTTGAGCAGGTTCTTGTCGCGCGCGTACTTGTTCACGAGAGTGGTGAGCGCGGCGCGGAAGCCCTCCTCATGAGTACCGCCCTCGGTGGTCGCGATGACGTTCGCGTAGGTGTAGACCGCCTCGGAGTATGCGGACGTCCACTGCATCGCGAGCTGCAGCGAGATCATCTTCTCCGTGTCCTCGGCCTCAAGCGCGATGACCTCGGGGTGCACGGGCTCCGCCTTCTTCGCGGTGTTGAGGTGCGTGACGTAGTCGACGAGTCCGCCGTCGTAGCGATAGGTGACGGAACGTACGGCAGGTGCGTCAGCGTCGGGCGTCTCATCCGACTCGACAACGTGCTCGGGGCGCTCGTCTGTGAACTTGATGGTGAGGCCGCGGTTGAGGAAGGCGGTCTGCTGGAAGCGGGCGCGCAGCGTCTCGAAGTCGTAGGCGGTGGTCTCGAAGATCTCGGGGTCCGCCCAGAACGTCTGGGTGGTGCCTGTCTCCTCGGTCTTCTCACCGCGCTCGAGGGTGCCGACGGGCTTGCCGCCGTCGGCGAAGCGTTGGCGCCACACATAGCCCTGGCGCTTGACCTCGGTCTCGACCTTGTAGCTCAGCGCGTTCACGACGGATATGCCGACGCCGTGGAGACCGCCGGACACCGCGTAGCCCCCGCCGCCGAACTTGCCGCCCGCGTGGAGGATCGTCATGACGACCTCGACGGTGGGCTTGCCCTCGGTGGGGTGGATGTCGACCGGGATGCCTCGACCGTTGTCGCTCACGCGCACGCCGCCGTCCGCGAGCAGCGTCACCTCGATGGTGTCGCAGTAGCCGGCGAGGGCCTCGTCGACAGAGTTGTCGACGACCTCATAGACGAGGTGGTGCAGGCCCCGCTCGCCGGTGGAGCCGATGTACATTCCTGGACGCTTGCGGACCGCTTCGAGGCCCTCGAGAACCGTGATGTTCTCCGCGCCATAGGCAGGGGTCGTTTCCTTGCTGTCCTTCTGGGCCACAGAATCGCCTTCCAAGCGCGTGACACGCGCCAACACGGCGCGCGAGCTATCTTGTTCAATTCTAGCGCGTTCTGGCCGCAATTCCGGGCCTTTGAAGGCCATCTGTGGACAGTTCCGCGCCCCGCGAATTTTCTGGTCCTCTCGACCGCCTACCCGACGCTGGGGCGAGGTTGCCGCTCAGACCGATTCGAGCGTCGGGCCGAGGTCCTTGGCCCCCTGGCCGTGCACCAGTGCAACTTAGGGGCCTTTGGTGGCAATCTTGCACGGCAGGCGCGCTCGAGGTGTGCCGGGGGGCGACGCTAGGGCCGGCACAAGTAAAGGGCGGCGGGCCTCACCAGAGACCCACCGCCCTCTCCCATCCGAAGGTGGGTGGCGCTACTTGGCGAGTCCCGTCGCGAAGTAGATGGTCTCGTCGCCAAAGAGCATCTGAACCGACATGAGGTCCGGGATGACGCCGTCCTTGAGGCCGGCGGTATCCATGAACTTCATGGTGGTGCCCACCGTGGCCTCGAGTTCGGTGAAGTGGCGGTAGTCATCGAAGTCATCCGTGTCCAGGATGTCGATCTCCCTCTCAAGGGTGGCACCATCGGCGATCCACCCCACGCTCGGGAACGACCATCCGCTGGAGAGATCGCCCTCGCTGATGGCTGTAGGGGTCGCCGTGCCAGTCAGGACCACGACGTCTCCGCTGTACCCGGGCGCGATCTGGATCGCGTCAAACGTGACGTCCCATGCGTCGCCACCCTGCTCGAACTTCCACACCGTGCCATCACCGATGGTCGCGGGGTTGTCCATGGAGCCGGCGGACGGCGCCTCGTCGGTCTCCTCGGGCTCGCTCGTGGCGGTGTCGTCATTCGGAGCTTCGCTCGTCACGCCTGGCGTCGACGTGATCTCGCCGAGCGCGTCGTCCACCGCTGCGACCCCCGCTGCCGTCGAGACGATGCCAAAGACAATGGCGAGCAGCGACAGTGATGCGCCAACGATCGCCATGACCTTGCCGGCGGCCTTGTTGGACACTGCAAGCACGAT
The DNA here is from genome assembly GCA_937925595.1 of uncultured Demequina sp. The sequence goes on from CALALQ010000278.1 coordinate 8,407, forward strand.
GGCGATGATTCCGAACGCCAGGCCAACAACGCCGATGATGATCGAGCCAATCGACACGAACGGGATCCATGAACCCACGATCGCCACGATGCCGAGCACGAGCGCCGTGATCGCGAAGCCCTTCTTCTGGGGCGCGGTGGCGGGCGGTTGAGTCGGTGGCTGAGCCGGAGGTTGAGCAGTTGGCGGCGTGGCTGGGTGCTCGGCGCTGGGCTGCGGCGCGGGCGCGGACTCTGGAACTTCCTCAGACATGATTCTCCTCAGTCAAAGTGCGCAAGCAAGGCGCTAGCGCGGAAAGCGGCACGTGGGCCGCGTGGGCGGGGCATCCCGATACGCATCGGTGTGCCTAGAGCCCCCGAGATGTCGATCTGCCTTGTATACAAGGTATCGGAAGTGGGCTCGCCAAGACGGTGAGTTTGTATGCATTTCGTCACACGCTTTTGTGGCCGCTGCCGGCGGCCCCGGGGTCCCAGGTCGCCACGGCGTCGGGCCGTGGGCCCTGGCATCCTGGCCGTGCACCAGTGCAACTTAGGGGCCTTTGGTGGCCATCTTGCACGGCAGGCGCGCTCCAAGTGCATCGGCCCGACGCTGGGGCTGGCTTCGGCACCGAACGCACCGCGGCCGGGTTCGCGCCTGACGCTGGGGCTGGCTTCGGCGCCGATGACACCACGGCCGGGTTCGCGCCCGCTGTCGGCGCCCTACCGCCCCCACTTCGCGAGGATCGCCTCGCGCTCCGCCGCAGGCGGGTTCTCATCGAGCCGCGCGGTGGCGATCACCCGATCCCACTCCCGCGACGCGCCCACGATCTCCGGCTCCAACTCCTCGGTGCGCACGATGTACGCGGCAAGCATTGCGGCGAGCTCAGCCTCCTCGTCCGGCGAGTAGAACTTCTCGCTTCCCACCACCAGCCGGGTGCGCGCCACATCGGCCTGTGCGGGAGCCGCCGAAGCGTTCATCCAGTCGATGATGACGGGCCCGCGAGGCCCGCGCAGCACGTTGGCATCATGCAGGTCCATGTGACACAGCACCCGCTCCGAGTGCGCCGTGAGGCGCGCGAGGTCGCGCCGCGCAGCGGCGCGGAGATTTTCTGGGATTCCGTCTTGCGCCAACTGGAATCCGAGGAAGTCCTCGATCGCGATGACCTGCGGCACCCGCACCTGGCGCACCTGGTGCTGGAGATTGGCGAGGTTGACGCCGATCTGCTCCGGGCCAAGTTCCCCGTACAGCCGCGCGAGTTCCACCCCCTCCACGTACTCGAACGTCAGCGACGGCGGCTCCCCCTCGAAGTCCGTAGCCAGGAGCGCGGCACACGGAAGCCCGGCCGCCATGGCCGCCCGGGTGCCCGCGGCCTCGAGCTGCATGACGATCGCCGGCAGCTCGCGCGTGAGCGTCTTGACCACGGTGCCGGGCTCGCCCCGCGTGATGACGGCCGTCGCCCCCCGCGCGAGCTCGGAGCCCACCACCCACGTCATCCGTACGTGTCCCTGGGCCCGCGCCCCGGCACGGACCGCGGCCCCTTCACCCACGATCTCGCCGTAGGTCCTAGCACCACCAGCTCCGCGACGATGTCGCGCCCGAACTCCTCGTTGATGCGGTGGCGGATCTGCCCTGACATGAGCGTGAGCTGCGTCGCCCATGCCGTGGAAGTCGCCCGCACCGTGAGAACGCCGTCCTCGAAACCCAGCGGCTCCGCGTGATCGGCAATCTGGTCGCCCACCACTTCTCGCCAGCGGCCGGTCACCCCGGCCACCGCGATCTGCTCGCTCCAGCCCATGCGTCGCAGCAAGGTGTTGACGGCGTCGGACATGGGAGCGGGGTCGCGCCCGTCGGTGAACGGCTCGGTTGATCGCTTGGCCCGCTCGCGATCCGCCCGACCCCGGCGCGCAGAGGTCAGTCGCGCGCCGCGCTGCCTGGCCGACGCTCTGGCTCGCTCCATCGCCGCCCTCGCCAGCGCGGCGGGATCCTTGGGAGGTGGGGTGGGCTCGGTCTCGCCGTTCACTGGGCACCGCCCGCCGGCGTCGCGGTTCCACTGGCGACCTCGACCACCTGCCCGCCGAGCGCCTCCGGCACATCCTCAGCAACTGCGGCAGTGATGAGCACCTGGTTGGCTCCCGTGAGTCGCGCGGCGAGAGCCGCGCGGCGGCCGGCGTCAAGTTCGGCGAAGACGTCATCGAGGATCAGGACGGGTTCACCGTCCGCGTCTGAGTCCGGACCGCCATCCGAAGTGAGCAGGTCATACGAGCCAAGTCGCAGCGCCAGCGCACATGACCAGCTCTCGCCATGACTCGCGTATCCCTTTGCGGGAAGATCGCCGATCGAGATGAGCATGTCGTCGCGATGCGGTCCCACGAGGCACTGGCCACGCTCGATCTCCTGGTCGCGCTTTTCGGTCATCGCCGCGAGCAGCTGCACTGCGAACTCCGAGCTGGCGTCAGCCAGCGAGGAGACGATTTTGAGAGAAAATGGGGCACTGCCAGGGGCAACATCCTGATAGGCGGCAGCTGCGTACGGCTCGAGCGCCTCAACCGCGGCAAGGCGAGCCGCCATGATCCGGCCGCCGAGCTCAGCGAGCTTCTCATCCCAGATGTCGAGAACTGACAGGTCCCCGCGCGAAGCGCGGGCGGCTTTCAGCAGGGATGTGCGCTGCTTCAGGACGCGGTCATAGTCACTCAGCACGCCCGCGTGCACGGGAGCGAGAGCCACACACAACTCATCCATGAAGTTGCGCCGCCCAGAGGGATCTCCCTTCACGAGCGCCAGGTCCTCAGGAGCGAACACGACCGTGCGCAGAATCCCAACAAGATCCCGCGGCCGTGCCGCCGCCCTGCCAAGCCGCGCCGACTTCGCCTTGCCCGGCTCGATCGTCACCTCAAGCGTGAGCGATCGACCGCCCTTGATGACCTTGGCTCCCACAACGGCACGTTCCGCTCCCGCCCGGATGAGCGGAGCGTCGGACGCAACCCGGTGAGAGGAAAGGGTCGAGAGATAGCGAATCGCCTCGACCAGGTTGGTTTTGCCCTGACCGTTGCGACCCACAAATGTCGTCACGCCAGGAGACAGCGGAAGACTCAGCTCGGAGTACGAGCGGAAGTCCGCCAGCTGCAGGTGAGCGACGTGCATGTCGCTTAAGAGGTGATGCGGATGGGCACCAACAGGTAGCGGAACTCAGCAGCGACGGTGCCGCCCGGCTTGTCGATTCCCACGAACTCGACCGGCTTGGTCTCCTGGAGGAAGCCGAACTGCACGTACTCGCTCGTGAGCGCGCCAAGGCCATCGAGAAGGTACTGCGGGTTGAACGCAACCGTGATCGCGTCGCCCTCGAGCGTTGCCTCGAGTGCCTCGGATGCCTGGGCGTCGTCGGTCTGACCAGCGTCGAGCACCACTTCGCCCTCGCCGAAGGCGAGTCGAACTGAGGAGTTGCGCTCGGCAACGAGGGACACACGACGGGTCGCGTCGATCAGATCCTGCGTGCGCACCACAGCGGTGATGGGGTTCTCATCACGGAACAGCCGACGCACGGGCGGGTAATCTCCGTCCATCAACTGCGATGTGGTCATGAGGCCACCGGCCGAGAAGCCAATCAGGTCAACTCCGGTTCCCTCACCAAGAGCGACATCGACTTCACCCGAGCCGAGCGCCTTGGCGGTGTCGCTCAGGGTCTTGGCGCGCACGAGCGCAACCGTAGAAACATCGGACTTAGCCGGCTTCCACTCGAGCTCGCGCAGCGCGAGTCGGTAGCGGTCGGTGGCAAGCAGCGAGATGGTCGAGCCTTCGATCTCGAGACGCACGGCCGTGAGGATCGGCAGTGTCTCATCGCGCGACGCCGCAGACGTCACCTGGGAAACCGCCTGCTGCAGCGCGGCGCCATCGACAACACCGGCGCGTTCGGGCAGTTCAGGGAGAGTGGGGTACTGGTCAACGGGCATGGTCGCGAGAGTGAAGCGCGACGCACCGCATGTGACAGAGACCTTGGTGCCATCGAGAGCGAACTGCACCGGCTTATGCGGCAGGGCGTTCGCGATCTCACGCAGCAGACGACCAGAGACAAGTGCCTCGCCGGCCTCTTCGACATCGGCGGCGTACTCGCTGCGCGCGGCAACCTCATAGTCGAAGCTCGACAGCGTCACGGTGCCAGCGGAATCCGCGACTATGCGCACTCCAGCAAGGACCGGAACCGGCGGCCGAGCCGGCACCGCACGGGAAACCCAGGCCACAGCGTCGGCCAGGACATCTCGCTCGACGGAAAACTTCATTGCTTACTCCTTGGGTAACTGGGCCACAGACTACGCCAACCGTGTGACGCACACAGCGCGCAGCGTCATGAAGGACCAGTGGATGAATGACAAGAAGAGATGAGAAGTAGTCATAGGTCCTGTCAGTTCTGTGGATACCCGGCGAAATACCTGGTATTCGCTTGCCCGACGCTGTGCAGACTCTGCGGATGACGGCACCGAATCACAAGATTGGGTGGGGATTCGGATCTGAGCCTCCCCAGCGTCGGGAAGTAATTCACACGCCGTACCCAAGCTCGAAAGTGTGATTCCACGAAAGTCCACAAAGTTATCCACAGGTGTGAACGGCGTGTCGCACCGGCGTGTCGCAGAAAGTTGTGGGAAACCTCAGCCGCGGGAGCGCTGCTTGATGCGGCCGTGGATCTCGTTGACCTGGTTGTAGGTCTGACGACGCTGGCCCATCTGCTCTTCAATCTTCTTCACCGCGTACATGACGGTGGTGTGGTCCTTGCCACCAAAGTGCTCGCCGATCTTGGGGAGCGAGAGGTCAGTGAGTTGCCGGCACAGGTACATCGCGATCTGACGAGCAGTCACGTAGACGCGGCTGCGGCTGGTGCCCGTGAGCTCATCCATGCTGATGCCGTAGTACTCGGCGGTGGTGCCGATGATCATCGATGCGGTGATCTCCGAGTCGTCGTCGCTGATGAGGTCCTTCAGAACCACTTGAGCGAGGCTGAGATCGACGGGCTGCTTGTTGAGAGCCGCGAATGCGGTGACGCGAATGAGAGCACCTTCGAGCTCGCGGATGTTGCTCGTGATGTTCGACGCGATGTACTCGAGAACATCCGAGGGCGCCTGGACATCGTCCGCAGCCGCCTTCTTGCGAAGAATCGCGATGCGGGTCTCGAGGTCAGGGGCCTGAACATCGGTCATGAGGCCCCACTCGAAACGAGTGCGCATGCGCTCTTCAATGCCGTCAAGGTTTCGAGGGCTCACATCCGAGGTGATGACGACGTGCTTGCCAGCGTTGTGCAGCGCATTGAACGTGTGGAAGAACTCCTCGAGAGTCTGCTCCTTGCCTTGCAGGAACTGGATGTCGTCGATGAGGAGAACGTCGACCTCGCGGTAGTGACGCTTGAAGCTCAGGCTGCGGTCATCGCGAATCGAGTTGATGAAGTCATTGGTGAACTCCTCAGAGTTCACGTACCGCACCTTGGCCTGCGGCTTGAAGCGCAGTGTGTAGTGACCGATCGCGTGAAGCAGATGCGTCTTGCCAAGACCCGAGTCGCCATAGATGAACAGCGGGTTGTACGTCTTGCCCGGGCTTTCGGCGACCGCAAGAGCTGCGGCATGAGCAAAGCGGTTCGACGGACCGATGACAAAGGTGTCGAAGGTGTAGCGAGGATTGAGGTGAGGATCATCGCTGTGAGCCGGAGCGCTGCTCCGACTCGTGGGCTTCGCGGGAACCTCATCCGGAACCTCCGGCACCGGCGGCGGAGTGACCGAAGCGTCAACCGTGACGGCAATCCTGACCTCACGGCCGAGTACCTCGCTGAGCGCTTCGGTGATGGGACCGCGGATGGTCGATTCGACGTAGTTCTTGGTGAAGTCCTCAGCCACTGCGAGGAAGACGTTGTCCTCAACTACAGCAAGCGGCTTGACCAGACGGAGGAAAGAGCGGTTCTGCGCTGAGAGCTGAGGATCTGCGGAGAGCTGCTGCACGGCACGAGACCACACCTCATCTACCGGCAGGTCGGTGGGAGCCTCCGTCATGTCCCCTCGATCTCCTTCATACGAACAGAACTTCAGTTTTCCACAACGCTTTGCACAACCGGTTGACGCCGTGTCACCTATTCGTAACGCGACACACCGGCGTGTCCTCCGCAACTTGTGGGCTGTGATGAGGGAGCCTAGCCTGTTCACGACAAAGCACCAACGCGAGCGGCCAGATTTGACCCTGGCGGGTACGTCGCGTAATGTTGGTGCGCTGTTCTGACCACCCCCCAATTACCTGTCTAGGGAGCACGCCCGTGAGCAAGCGGACCTTCCAGCCCAACAATCGTAAGCGCGCCAAGACGCACGGTTTCCGTCTGCGTATGCGCACTCGCGCGGGCCGCTCGATCCTGGCGTCGCGCCGTCGCAAGGGGCGCTCGAGCCTCTCGGCGTAAGTTGCTCCCCGCTTCGCAGAGACTGACATCATCTGCTGACTTTCAGAAGGTGATGCGCCAGGGTTCGCGAGCGGGACGCAGCACGTTAGTAGTTCATCTGGCGATGACCGGCAATGCCAAGCGCATGGCCGGTTTCGCTGTTTCTAGGGCAGTAGGAGGCGCCGTGGTTCGCAATCGCGTCAAGCGTCGCCTTCGCGCCCTTATGGCAGACGTTCTTCCCACCCTCCCGGCCGGGTCGGCGGTGGTCGTACGCGCCCTTCCCCCCGCTGCCGAGGCCAGCTTTGGTGAGCTGCGAGCGGACCTCAACTCCGCCGTCGGGCATGCGCTGACTAAGGTGAGCGCATGAGCCGCGCCCTGTCCGCCGTCAAGCGCGCCCCCCAACTCGTTGTCATGGGGCTGATCCGCGGCTACCAGCTGGGCATCTCACCTATGACGGGACCGAGCTGCAAGTACTACCCGTCGTGCTCCACCTATGGGATGGAAGCAGTGAAGACTCACGGCGCGATCGTTGGGCTTGCACTCGCGGCCTGGCGCATCGTGCGCTGCAACCCGTGGAGCGTTGGAGGCGTTGACGACGTGCCGGCTCCCGGCGACAAGCTTTTCCGGATTCACCGGAACAACCATGAGCACACGCTCGCGAACATCTGAGGACACTGGTCACTTTGTTTGAGACGATTCTTGCCCCCATCGAGTGGGTGGTCGCGGCCATCATGGTCGTCTGGCACCAGCTCTTCACATTGATTGGCCTTGATTCGGATGGCGGCGCTGCCTGGGGTCTGTCGATCGTTGGCCTCGTGGTCACGATCCGCATCATCCTGATCCCGCTGTTTGTGAAGCAGATCAAGGCATCGCGAGCGATGCAGATGATCGCGCCAGAACTCAAGGCGGTGCAGGCCAAGTACAAGGGCAAGAAGGACCAGGCATCTCGCGAGGCGATGAGCCGCGAGACCATGGAGCTGTACGCCAAGCACCGCACGAACCCGTTCTCCTCGTGCATGCCGATGCTGCTCCAGGCCCCGATCTTCTTCGCGTTGTTCCGTGTGCTCAACTACAAGCTCAAGGAAGGCGGCATCGGCCTCCTCACTCCTGAGCTGGCCAAGCAGGCTGAGAACGCCTCGATCTTCGGAGCGAAGCTCTCAGAGAGCTTCCTTATGACGACTGGCAACGCCAGCGCCAAGATCGTGTCCGCGGTGCTCATCGTTGCGATGGTCGCGACGACGTTCCTCACGCAGCGTCAGCTGACCCGCAAGAACATGCCCAAGTCTGCGCTTGAGGGCCCCATGGCTCGCCAGCAGCAGATGCTCATGTATGCGCTGCCGTTCATCTTCGTCATCACCGGCCCCAACTTCCCCGTTGGTGTTCTCATCTACTGGACCACCACGAACTTGTGGACCATGGGTCAGCAGTACTACGTCATCAAGCGCAACCCCACTCCGGGATCCGAGGCCGAGCGCATCTACCTTGAGAAGAAGAAGGCCAAGGAGCAGGCACGTGCGCTGCGCCGTGGCGAGACCACTCTCGAGCAGCTTGAAGCAGAGAAGCAGGCGGAGATCGAGGCCGCTCGCGGTCAGCGTCAGCAGCCCAAGCGAGCGTCGCGGTCCAAGCGCCAGGGCGGCGGCCCCAAGCCAGTGGCAGCCGAAGGCGCTCCCGCGCAGCCGTCGGGGACGCTAGCGCCAGCCGAGTCGAGCGCCATCGATGAGTCTGCAGAAGAGCAGCCCGCGCAGCAGCCGCAGGGCAAGAAGAAAAAGAAGTGACCCACCCGATCTCTGGAGAGACCATGACTGAAGACACCGCACGCGCGCGCCTCGACGCCGAGGGCGACGCCGCAGCCGACTTCCTTGAGGAGCTGCTCGACATCCTCGACATGGACGGCGACATCGACATCTCTGTTGAGGCTGGAAGGGCAAAGGTTGCCATCGTCTCTGAGGGTCCCAACCAGAACCTCAAGCGACTTGTTGGCGCTGAGGGCGAGGTGCTCGATGCCCTGCAGGACCTCGCGCGGCTGGCCGTGCAGTCCGAGACCGGTGAGATCAGCCGCCTTATGCTCGACATCGCCGACTACCGTGCCGGCCGCCGTGAGCGCCTTGCTGAGGTGGCCCGTGATGCTGTGGCCCAGGTCAACGAGGGGGCCGCTCGTGTTGCCCTCCAGCCGATGAATGCGTACGAGCGCAAGGTTGTTCACGACGTCGTTCTTGAGGCTGGCCTGACCTCTGAGTCGGAGGGCGAGGAGCCGCACCGCTACGTCGTGGTGCTCCCCAAGGCCTGACGTTTCACGTGAAAAATCGGTGAGTGGTGATGGCTGACGAGACGGGCGACGAGGCCCTTGCGGCCGGTGCCGTGCGCGACCTCAGTACGGATCCACTCGACGGCGATCCGGCCGTCATCGAGTACTTCGGCGATCGGTACGACGCCGTGCGTGCCTTTGGCGCTCTGCTTGCGGACCAAGGCGAGCTGCGTGGGCTGATCGGGCCCCGTGAACTCAGCCGTATCTGGGAGCGCCACCTGCTGAACTCGGCGGCAGTGGTTCCCTTTCTTGGCGAGGGCGTGCTCGTGGACGTGGGCTCCGGAGCGGGCCTTCCCGGTCTGGTGATCGCCGCGATGGAGCCCGAGCGCCATATCGTGCTCGTCGAGCCCATGGAGCGCCGCTGCGCATGGTTGCGAGAGGCGTCCGAGGAATTGGGGCTCACTGGCGTGACGGTGGTTAGGGGCAGGGCAGAAGAGGTTCGCGACGTGGTCGAGGCCGACGTCATCACGGCCCGCGCAGTCGCGTCGATCGACAAGCTCGTGAAGTGGACCGCGCCGCTCCTGGCGCCGGGTGGACGCATGGCTCTGCTCAAAGGCCGCACGGCCGCCGATGAGGTCGAGAAGGCAAAGTATGTCTTGCGCCGCGCGGGCCTCACGGCGGAGATTCACGGCGCTCCAACGGTGCCGGGACTTGAGCCCACAACGGTCGTCACGCTTTCTCGTGGTTGACCTCTCCCCAGCGCTTTCCACAGGCACACCGTGCGCAGAACGGGGTTTTCCCCCGAGGTCTCCACAGGCAGTTCCAGCCGGGTAAAGTCGTTTTCCTATGCCCCGCGGGGCGAGGTCGGCGCCGCCGGTTGCGGTGCCGCCGTTTCACGTGAAACATAGGCAAGGCGGCCTTGCGCCGCTCTAGGCAGAAGGACGAAAGGTGGGCCTGTGTCGCAAGACGAGTCCGTGATCTCGACGCAGAGCGGATTGCCCCGACGGGAGAGCAGCTACCACGATCGTCCTGAGATGCCGTCCTATTCGTCTGTCGCTGGCGAGACGGTGTCCGAGTCCACCACCGGTCTGCCCGAGGCACCCGGGGTTCGCGATCCGCTGCCCTCCGGCGAGAGCGAGTCTGGCGGGCCCACAGCCGACGTTTCACGTGAAACAACAGATCCTTTTGCAGCGCTCGAGGTGGACGGCAGCCCCTTGGCCGCCGAGATGATTGCCACCGAGCGCCTTCGTCGGGAGCTCGAGGAGAAGGGCTTTCCCCGACCCGCCAAGACCCGCATCTTCGCGGTGTCCAATCAGAAGGGCGGCGTGGGCAAGACCACGACATCGGTCAATGTCGCCGCCGCACTCGCACAGCATGGAGCCAACGTCCTCGTCATCGATGCGGACCCACAGGGAAATGCCTCCACCGCCCTTGGCGTTGAGCATCGATCCGGCACCCCTTCCATCTATGACGTGCTCCTCGATGATGTGCCGATGGCTCGCGTGGCGCAGCGCTCGCCCCACATCAACACCCTCTGGTGCATCCCTGCAACTATCGACCTCGCCGGCGCCGACATCGAACTCGTGAGCGTCGTTCGCCGCGAGTTCCGGCTGCACGATGCGCTCCGCGATCTGCTCGCGGGAGCGGGCAAGGAGCTCGACTACGTCTTCATCGACTGCCCGCCGAGCCTTGGACTGCTCACCCTGAACGCCATGGTCACGGCCACCGAGGTGCTGATTCCGATTCAGTGCGAGTACTACGCCCTCGAAGGCCTCACGCAGCTCATCAAGACTGTGGACATGGTGAAGAAGCACCTCAACCCGGGACTGCACGTCTCGACGATCGTCCTCACGATGTACGACGCCCGCACCAACCTCGCACGCGATGTCGCCGAGGAAGTGCGCAGCCACTTCCCTGAGCAGACACTCGAGACCACTGTTCCGCGATCAGTGCGTGTGTCTGAGGCACCGAGTTTTGGACAGACCGTTATGACCCATGACCCGCACTCGACGGGCGCCGTCGCCTATCTGGCGATAGCGTCGGACATCGCGTCGCGCGGGGCGGCACACCAGCCAGGAGGAGACACGTGAGCACCAAGCGCGGCCTTGGACGAGGGCTCGGCGCCCTGATCCCGACTGAGGCGACCACCGAGACGCAGGAGGTCCGCACGGACCGTCCCCGCGACGTGTTCTTCGGAGGCGAGCCCACGACGGAGAGCGACCTGGTCCCGGTCCCCGGTGCCCGCTTCGCTCAGATCGACCCCCAGAAGATCGTCCCCAACCCGCGCCAGCCGCGAGCGGTGTTCGACGAGGATGCGCTCCAGGAACTCATTGGCTCCATCAAGGAGATCGGTGTTCTGCAGCCCATTGTGGTGCGCCCGGCGGGTGACGGCTACGAACTCATCATGGGTGAGCGTCGCCTTCGCGCGACCAAGGCCGCAGGGCTCACGACCATCCCCGCGATCATTCGCGACACGGACGACACGGACATGCTCCGTGACGCGCTCGTGGAGAACCTGCACCGATCCCAGCTCAATCCGCTCGAAGAGGCGGCGGCATATCAGCAGCTCATCGACGACTTTGACCTGACGCACGATCAGCTCGCCGAGCGCATCAGCCGCTCACGCCCACAGATCTCCAACACGCTGCGACTGCTCAAGCTGCCGCCCAAGGTGCAGACGCGAGTCGCTGCAGGCGTGCTGAGCGCCGGCCACGCCCGCGCCCTGCTGGGCCTTTCGGACCCCGAGGCGATGGACCACCTCGCTCAGCGCATCGTCGCAGAGGGGCTGTCCGTTCGCGCCACTGAGGAGGCCGTAGCGCTGGGCGTCGAGGCTCCCAAGCCCAAGAAGGGTTCTGTGCGCGCAGGAGGCCGTACAGAGGCTCTGGACGACCTTGCAGCGCGACTGGGGGACAAGTTCGACACTCGCGTGAAGGTCGCGCTTGGTCGCTCGAAGGGCGCCGTCACGATCGAGTTCGCGACTATCGAGGACCTCAACCGCATCGTGGCGATCATCGACCCCAACGACCCGGGAGTCTTCACCAAGTAGTTCCGCACGCCCGCGCGCACCCGCGCGTGCGCTCCCACTGGAACGCTCCGCACGGACACAGTGACAGATGGTGCACGTGTGACTCCCACAGGGCGAGACACAGCCTCACGAGTCACATCCTTCACAGCGTCCGTGCGGAGCGTTCGCGGGGGCCGCGGTCGTGGTCTCCGCGAACGCCTGGCTCAGGCAGCGCCTCGCGCGGCGGCTCCTTCGAGGATCTCGCGATACAGGTCGCCCAGCTCGAGTCCCGCGGCAGCAACGGCCTGGGGGAACAGCGACACCTCGGTCAGGCCTGGCGCCACGTTGATGTCGAGCACGTTCACCGTGTCGTTGTCACTGACGATGACGTCGATTCGCGACAGGTCGCGCAGTCCCAGTTCGCGGTGCGTCGCGAGGGCTGTGGCGGCCACAGCATCGGCCACAGAGGCGTCGAGACGTGCAGGAGCGAAGTACTCGACGCGGCCGGGGTTGTAGCGCGCGTCGTAGTCATACGGGCCCTCACAGACGATCTCCACGCCCGGCAGCACACGAGCCGAATCGCCCTCACCGATCACGGAGACCGCAACCTCGGCGCCGTGGACGGCACGCTCGATGAGAGCGATGTCGCCATAGGCGAAGCAGTGCACCAGCGCGTGCGCGAGCTCCTGTGGCTCGTTGACGAGCGTCACTCCCAGAGCCGAGCCGCCGCGGGCCGGCTTCACCACCACAGGAAGCCCAAAGCGGCTCACGATCGCGTCGAGTATCTGCTCGGCACCCACCTCGCGGAACAGCGACTGGGGGAGAGTCACGAACTCGGGAGTCGTGATGCCCACGCGATCCAAGACCGCCTTGGCCACGGGCTTGACCCAGGCGACGCGCGCCTCTTTGGCCTGGGTGCCCACAAATGGAACGCCGAGCATCTCGAGCAGCCCTTGCAGCGACCCGTCCTCGCCGGAGGCGCCATGAACGATGGGCCACACCACGTCGATGTCATTGTTTCGTAAAGACGGAATCAAGTCGGAGTCAACGTCGTGCAAGGTGACGTTGTCGCCACGGTCGCGAAGAGCGTCGGCCACGCGCCTGCCGGACCGCAGGGAGACGTCACGCTCATGCGAAAGCCCGCCCGCGAGAATCATGATCTCCATGCCAGCCTCCTTTTGCCTACGCCAGATCCGGCGAGGGGAACTCCACAGTTGAGGGATTCGCGCTCGCCGCTGCGCCAAAGATGCGCACGGTCTCGAGCTCCTGGTCCACGACCCCAGCGAGCCTGCGCACACCCTCGCGGATGCGCTCTGGCGTGGGGTAGCAGTAGGAAAGGCGCATGTGGTCGGCGCCCTGCCCGTCGGTGAAGAATGCGGTGCCCGCGACGTACGCCACGCGAGCGGTGACGGCTCGCGGCAGCATCGACTTCGAGTCGAGCCCCTCCGGGAGCTTCACCCACACGTAGAAGCCGCCGTCGGGCACGTTCCACGTGGCGGTGGGGATGTGCTCCTGCAGTGCGGAGATCATCGCGTCGCGACGCTCGCGATACTGCTCGCGGAACGCCTTGATCTGCCCTTGCCAGTCGAAGTGGTCAAGGTACGACGAGATGGCCATCTGCGCGATGTTGGACGGCGACAGGATCGCAGCCTCCGACGCCAGCACGAGCTTCTCCCGCACCGCATGGGGCGCCAGCGCCCAGCCAACGCGATAGCCGGGAGCAAAGGTCTTAGAGAAAGACCCCAGGTAAATGACGCCTTCGGGGCTCAGCGAACGCAGCGCGGGCAGCGGGTCGCGGTCGAACCCGAGCAGGCCGTACGGATTGTCCTCAAGGATCAGCACGCCGTGACGAGCGCAGATTTCGACGATCTGCGGCCGACGCTCGAGGCTCAGCGTGACGCCCGCAGGGTTGTGGAAATTCGGCACCGTGTACAGGAACTTCACGCGGCGGCCAGCAGCCCGCAGCTTGGTAAGGGTCTCCTCAAGCGCAGCCGGGATGAGCCCGTCCGCATCCATGGGAACGTGGACCACCTCGGCCTCACGCGCGCGAAAGACTCCGAGCGCTCCCACATAGGACGGTGCCTCGGCAACGATCACGTCGCCCGGGTCAATGAAGATGTTCGTGACAAGGTCGAGCGCCTGCTGCGAGCCCGTCGTGATGACAACGTCGTCAGGATGCGCGGCAATCCCCTCGAGGGCCATCACGGTGGTGATCTGCTCTCGCAGCTGCTCGTCGCCTTGACCCGAGCCGTACTGCAGCGCGACTTGACCGCGCTCAGTGACGATGCGCTGCATCATCGCGCCGATGTCCTCGAGCGGAAGGCCTGCTATATACGGCATTCCGCCTGCAAGAGAGACAACTTCCGGCCGGCTCGCGACCGCGAAGAGAGCTCGAATCTCCGACGCTCGCATCTGGTGTGCGCGTGCGGCATACGCGTCGTACCAGGGGTCGAGGCGGGTGCCCTCGGCGCTCCGGGGCACGTCGGGCGTGCTCTCATTCATGCGCACAGTCTGGCATGACCGACGCCAGCCACCCTCATTCCGACTGGCACCGTGAGCGGGGTACCAGTGGGGCGGCTGCGGTCACCTCAGGCGATGACCTCGTCGATGAGCGCGGTGAGAGCGGGCTTGGGACGGGCGCCGACGACGGACTTCACGAGCTCACCCGACTTGAAGAAGTTCATGGTGGGAATCGAGGTCACGCCGTACGCCATCGCGAGGTTGGGGTTCTCGTCGGTGTCGACCTTCACGATCTTCACGCGACCCGCATACTCCTCGGCGAGTTCGTCGAGGATGGGCGCCACGGCGCGGCACGGCGGGCACCACGTCGCCCAGAAGTCCACCACCACGGGGACGTCGGACTGAATGACTTCGGCCTGGAAGGTGTCCTCGGTGGCCGCGACGGGGGCGGACACAACAGCGGCAGCCGCGCCAGCGTCGGACGCCGCCGTCTCATCAACCGCAGAGCCAGCCTCGGCGTCGGCCAGTTCATCAAGGAAGTGCTGAGCGTCGAGCGCGGCCGCGCAACCGGAGCCTGCGGCGGTGATCGCCTGGCGGTAGCGGCTGTCCACGAGGTCGCCGCACGCGAACACACCCTGCACGTTGGTGGCAGTGGTGCGGCCGTTGACGAGCACATAGCCGGCCTCGTCGAGGTCGATCACGCCCCGCACCAGCTCGTTGCGAGGGTCGTGGCCGATGGCCACAAACAGGCCGGTAGCAGGCAGAATGCGCTCCGCGCCGGACTTCACGTTGCGCACCGTGACGGACTCAACCTTGGCGTCGCCAGCCAGCGAGACCACCTCGGAATCCCACACGAACTCGATCTTGGGGTCAGCGAATGCGCGGTCGGCCATGATCTTCGACGCGCGCAGCTCGTCGCGGCGGTGTACCAGGTACACCTTGGAGGCGAAGCGAGTGAGGAACGTCGCCTCCTCGACTGCGGAATCGCCGCCACCAACAACCACGACCTCCTGGTCGCGGAAGAAGAAGCCGTCGCACGTCGCGCACCACGAGACGCCCTTGCCGGACAGTCGCTTCTCGTCCTCGAGGCCAAGCTCTCGGTACGCGGAACCCATCGCGAGGATCACGGCTTTCGCCGAGAACTCCTTGCCGATGCCCGTCTTGACGGTCTTGACCGGCCCCTCAAGCGAGACCTCGGTGACGTCGTCGAACAGCACCTCCGCGCCAAAGCGCTCAGCCTGCGCCTGGAGCGTCTCCATCAGCTCGGGACCCTGGATGCCCTCGACGAAGCCGGGGAAGTTCTCGACCTCGGTGGTGTTCATGAGCGCGCCGCCGGCGGTGATCGAGCCTGCGACGACGAGCGGCTGCAGGCCCGCGCGGGCAGCGTAGATGGCGGCCGTGTAACCGGCAGGACCGGAACCGATGATGATGACGTTGCGGATGTCGCTCACTGGTGCTTCCTCAAAGTTGGGCTGGCTTGGTAACAGATCGTAGAGGCCCAATGTTCCCGCGGGCGCGCAGCGACAGGCCGACGCTATGGCGCGAGCGGTCCGTAGGTGTAGTCGGGGTAGTGCTTGAACGGGTCTTCGGGGGCTGGCTTGCCGCTGATTCCCGCCGTGAGCGCGGACACGGCAAGGAACACGACAATCCCGATGCCGATCACCAGCAGGGTCATCAGGATGGGCGTGGCGTTGATGGGACCACCATTGATCGCGCGATCGTGGGCGCGCTCGAGACGCTTGGTGATCGCCTGTGACTGCGGCCAGCGCTCGTGGAGCCGCTCGTACAGCAGCTCGGAGACGGTGGGCTTGGCGCGAGCGGTCTGCTCCTCGACCATCTCTTCGAACGTAAGCAGGTCGTGAAGGTCCTCGAGCGGCTCCTCCTCGACCGCCCGAGCGTCCTGAACGACGTGCGGGATGCCGCCGGTCACCGCTTCCGCCTCGACCTCTGCCTTGACGAGCGTCTCGCGAGCGATCGTGATGCCCGCCGTGACCTTGGGACCCGTGAGCGCGCGTCGCGCCGCCTCGAGCCGCTCCTTCTTGCGCCGCTTCTCCGCCTCTTTGGCCGCCACGAGCGACAGCGGCAGCGAGTCCACGTGCGAGGGCAGTCCGCGCAGCGCACGAGTGTCGAACTGGCCAAGGTGATCGAGCAGCGCGGCGTGGGTCGCGACGTCCTTGCCCGCGATCGCCTTCTCGCACAGCGAGCGGGCACCGTCGGAGAGCTTCGGTGGGAGGTCGGCGGCCGTCGTCTCGTCCGGATCCCGACCCGTGATGCAGGCGAGGAACACGCGCGACAGGGCCGTAGCGTCGGCCTTCTCTCCCTTGCCGCGCCGCACGCCGGCCTGGAGGGCGAGCTCGCTGTCGGTGCCCAATCCCGCGATGGTGACGCGGCCGCGAGCGTCGATCGCGATGCACGCGGGGCGCACCCAGCCGTGGTGGACGCCTGCGGCGCTCGCGGCGGTCAGGGCGCGCGCGACCTCGCCAACGACGGCCTTGGCTTTGGCCTCGTCAAGACGACGCCGGGCTAGCACCGCGTCGAGCCGCACCCCGTGCAGGGGCTCAGAGATGATGATTGTGGGCTTGTTCGTGGGGCCGCCTTGGACGGAGACGACGCGGGTCAGTCGCGGGTCGCGGACGGACATGGCGCGCAGCGCAGCGCGGCGCACGGAAGCTGGGGCGACGCAGGTGATCGTGTCGATCACAACGGGGGTGTCGAGGCGGGTGTCGCGACCCAGGGCACGCTCGACACCGGGCAGGTCGTACTCGCCCTGTTCGAGCGCTGCAAACCGCCCGTCGAGCAGGTCGCCAGTTGCCACGCGGCCCCCACGGTTCATGGTTACAAGGGTGGAAAACTCATCGTACGTTGCGGCGGAACCGGCGGGTAACCGTTCCGAGGAGAGAGTCGATCTCTTCGACTCGGGTGAGCTTGAGCATCGCCGCGTAGACGAGCGCCATGACGCCTCCAACGACGAGGCAGACGAGGCCGCCAAGGAGAATGGGGCTGCTTGAAGCCTCGTCCACGTTGGGCATGACATAGACGCGGATCAGCATGCCCACGCCGCCGGCAACAACCGCCGCGAGTGCAGAGAGCCAGTGGACGCGAGCGATCCCGCGACCGCCGAGCCCTCCAAGGCGCTTGCGCAGACCCCCGGCGCGCAGCGACAGGCCCACGATGTTGGACACGGTGAGGCCAAGAGCCACGCCAAAGGTCCAGAACTGCCGCTGGAACAGCCACATTGCTCCGTAGGCGGTGAGGATCCAGGCGATCGTCATGGGGATGTGGATGAAGAAGATTCCGCGAGCGTCCTCGAGCACGAAGTACACGCGCTTGACCAGCACCATCGCTCCCAGCGGCACCATGCCAAGCGACAGGGCGATGATGACCCACGCGACGGAGGCGACCTCATCCACGCTCACGGTGGGAAGCACCATGCGCGCGAGCATGGGGGACAGCACAATGAGCGCCGCCGTCGCGAAAGACGTGAACGTCGCAGTGATGCGCAGTCCCCGAGCGACGTCGTCCCTGGTTGCGTCGATGTCGCCCGCCGCATAGTGCTTGGCGATCGTGGTGCCGAGCGCGGTGAGCAGCGACACCGTCACGAGCGAGTGCGGCACCAGGTAGATCATGAGCGCGTTGAAGTACGCCGCATTGCCCGCGATCCAGGGGGAGGCGCCGGTGGGATCGGCGGCCGATGCGACCTTCACCGCGATCGTCACGCCCACCTGCTCCACCAGCACCGCGGCAAGCGCCCAGCCGGCGATGACGCGCACAGTCTTGAGCTCACCCTTGGGGCCGCGGAACACCATCTTGGGGCGGTACCCGCCGCGCAGCAGTGGCCACAGCAGGATCAGGGCCTGCGCGGCCATGGCGAGGGTTGCAGGAATGGCTATCCACGCGATCCGGCCGGCCGTCCACGCGGAGGCGACGTCAGCGTCGGGCGTGAACCTGCCATAGAAGGCGAGGTAGAAGCCCAAGCCGGCGATCGCCACAACATTGTTGAGCGCGGGCGCCCACATGTACGGGCCAAACTGCTCCTTGGCGTTGAGGACCTGGCCAAGGATCGTGTACGCCGCGTAGAAGAACAGCTGCGGGATCACGAGCAGCGCGAACGCGGTGGCGAGGCTGCGCTGCTCCTGCGTCCAGCTCGCGTCGGAGTACAGGCGCACGATGAACGGCGCCGCGATGGTGCAAACGACCGTCACGACGAGAGCGATGGCGAGGCCGATCGTGACGATGCGGTCAACGGTGCGCTTACCGTCTTCGCGGCGGAACGCGCGCACGATCTGCGGCACCAGCACCGAGTTCAGGACGCCAGCCGCGAGCACCGCATACAGGGCGTTGGGGATGCGGTTTGCCACGTCATAGGCGTTGGCGCCGAAAGCGTTGACGCCGATGGCCGCGACCAGCATCGCGTTGCGGACAAAGCCGAGGATGCGTGAGACGCCCGTGCCAGCCGTCATGATCGCGGTGGCCCTGCCAAGGCTGGCGCGGCGGCGAACCTGGGGGCCACCTTCAGCGTCGGCGAAGTCTGAGGATTCGGGGACGTCGGGCGATTCAGCCATCGTCGCCTCCGTGCTCGGCTGGCGCGTCCTTCTTGGGCGGCGCCACGGGTGCCATGCGGGTGGAACGGCGTCCACGGCGAATGGTGCGGATGACGCCCGCCACGACCAGCAGCACCAGGCCAACGGTGAACACCGCGGTGACCGCATTTCCCCAGTCGGCGCGCACGCGCACCTTGAGGGTCTGCGGTGCGGCGACCACGTCGCCGTCCGTGTTGTGCAGCGCGAGGGTCGCGTTGACGTTGGCGCTCTTCACCCCGGTGACGGCCACGTGCGCGGTGAAGTCGCCGCCCGCAGGGATGGTCACCACCGGCTGATCCTCGACAACGAGGTTGGGCGACGCGGAGCGCATCACGAGCCGCACGGTCGCATCCACTGGCAGGGCGTTGTGCAGGGTCACCGGCACATTGCCCGACGCTGCGATCAGGTTCACGTCCGATCCCACCGCCACCTGGAGACCGTTGAGCGTCGCGTCGACCTCTTCCTTTGCGGCCTCGAAGGCGGTGTCGCGAGCGGTGGGGTCGGAGCGCAGCCCCACCGCAAGCGGCCGGAGCAGCGCCCTGCCACCAGGGACGTAGATGTCGTTAGGGTCTTCTGCGGTGACGGCGAGTTGGGCGAGGTCGCCAAGGCGGCGCTCGAGCCGCTCGATGAGTCGTGGGTCGACATCCGAGCTGGTTCCGCGCGGCGCGCTCGAGGCGATCTCTGCGCGGATGGGTCCGTTGATCACGGACTGCACGGTCACCGGAACCACCCAGGGCGCCGACAGCAGCTCTGCTGCCGGAAGGGAGGCGCCCGGCCCTGTCAGGTGCCACGCGGTGCCTGGAGCCACCACGACGGGCGAGGCGTTGTCGCGGGCCATGGCCTCGAGAGCGGCCTCGGCGACAAGCCGCGCGCTGGCATCGGGCAGACCCGGATGGTAGGTCGCGGCGATGCGCGACAGTCCAGCGTCAGGAACCAGGACGGGCAGCGTTCCCGCGCTCGAGGTGACATCGACAACGGGCGCCGTCACGCCGCCGATCGAGGCGCCAGCCGTCACGTCGATGACCCCGGCGATGGCGCCGCGCGACGTGGCAAGGGCCACCGTGGGGTCATCGACCACGGGCAGGGTCGCGAGCCACGGCCTGCCTGCGAGCGGGTCGAGCGCGTTCTGCGCGGAATCCGTCAGCGAGAAAGCGATGAGCTCCTCGTTCTCCGCGTGCGCCAGGGAAGTGAGGTCCACGTCGGCGCTCGGCAGGGCGAAGATCTCGCGATTCGCCGCGATGGCGCGGGCCTGAGCATCGTCCGTTATCGTCACCGGGTCGATCGCGAGCGCAACCCCACTGACCATGGCCGCAGTGGCGAGCTGGGCCGTCCGCTCGGCAGATCCGCTCGCGGTGGCGAGGAAAGCCAACCGCAGCGTCGGGATGTCATTCGCGGCGTACCACGTGACCGCCGCAGTCTGGGTCGCGATCACCCCAGCCGGGCTGACCACCTCGACAACCACGCCGTAGACGCCCGCCGTGTTCGCGGGCATGCCGAGCGCTCGCGGCGTCGCGCTGAGGTGCACGGGCACCGAGACGCCCGCGGGGAGCACGTTGGTGCCGCCGGCCTGGGTGAGCGGCGTGTCCACAACCAGGGCCGACGCTGCCACCTGGGTGGTCGCGGACGTCGGGTCCTGCAAGAACGCCCGCAGGGCAGACCGGGAGGTGATGGGGCTGCGGGTCACGGACAGGGTGACGGACAGGTCGCTCACCGCGAGCGCCGTGGGGTTCGACACCATCGCGGTGGTCTGCAGCGAGTCAGTGGGCTTCATGACTGCGGGCCCGTACTCGGTGAGGGTCAGGGAGACTGCGGGGCCGTGGTCCGCAGCGAAGGCGGGGCCTTGGGAGCGACTGATGCCAGCGTCGGCCTGTGCACCTACGGCAAGGCCCGCACCAACCAGGGCAAGTGCGGTGACAGCGGCGAGACGGCGGATCACGTGGCGATCGACAGCAGGTCCGCCGCGGCCTGCGCCATCTTGCGCTCGTTGGGGAAGGCGAGCTCCGCTGACAGATCCGTGACCGCGATCCAGCGAGCCTCTTCCGCTTCCTGATCGGGGTCATTGGCGACGGTGATCTCGCCGCCCTTAGCCTCAAGCAGGAAGTGGTGGACCACCTTGTGCACTCGGCGGTCATCGCCGGTGAACCAGTAATCGATGGTGCCAAGGGCCTGGATGACATCCGCCTCGATGCCGGTCTCCTCGGCGACCTCGCGAACCGCTGCCTGTTCGGGCGTCTCGCCTCGCTCGATGTGGCCCTTGGGAAGGCACCACTCGAGCTTTCCCGAGCGGTTCCGGCGGCCGATGCATGCGGCATATGCGATGCCGTTCTCGATGCGGATGGCAATGCCTCCAGCAGAGATCTCATTGCTGACAGGCAGCTGCTGGGCCGGTCGCTGCGGCGTCGTTGACCCCCCGGCGGGCGGCGCTCCGCTGGGCGGTCGCGGCACGGGAGGCGACGAGGGCATGACCCAAGAGTAACGACGGCCCCGCCGGGGCAGCGTAACCCCCGCCCGTGGGATGCTTGTCCGCATGGCTTCCCCCGCATTGCCGTCGCTTGAGGTGTTGCGCCAGCGCAGTGTTGGCCTGTGGTCGGCGCTGCCGCAGGAGGTCCTTGACCTGGCAGAGTTGTTCCGCGCCGCCGGCCACGAGCTCGCGCTGGTGGGCGGTCCGGTGCGCGACGCGTTCCTTGGGCGCTCCACGGCGGATCTTGATTTCACGACATCTGCAACGCCTGACGAGACCGAGGCGATCCTGAAGAACTGGTCGCGCGCAACGTGGGACATGGGCCGCGAGTTCGGCACGATCGGGGCACGTCGCGGCGACGTGGTGGTCGAGGTGACCACGTACCGCGCGGACTCCTATGACGGTGAGACGCGCAAGCCGGTGGTCGAGTTCGGGACCTCGCTTGAGGACGATCTTGCCCGCCGCGACTTCACAGTGAATGCGATGGCGGTGCGGCTGCCGCAGATGGAGTTCGTGGATCCGCACGGCGGACTCGAGGATCTCGCGGGTGGCCTGCTGCGCACCCCCATCGAGGCGGAGGTGTCCTTTGGAGACGACCCGCTGCGCATGATGCGCGCGGCGCGCTTCGTGTCCCAGCTGGGATTCGACATAGAGCCCGCGACCTTTGCGGCGATGGCCGAGCTTGCGTCGCGGATCGAGATCGTGTCAGCGGAGCGGGTGCGCGATGAGCTGAACAAGCTGCTGCTTGGCACGTGGGTGCGCGAGGGCCTTGCGGCGCTCGTGGATTCCGGCCTGGCGCAGCACGTGCTGCCGGAGCTGCCCGCGCTGCGCCTCGAGGTCGACGAGCACCACCACCACAAGGACGTGTATGAGCACACGCTCACGGTGGTGGAGCAGGCGATCGCCCTTGAGACGGGACCGGATGGTGCGGTTCCCGGCCCGGATCTGGTGCTGAGGCTTGCCTCGCTGCTTCACGACGTGGGCAAGCCCGCGACTCGCCGGCTTGAACCGGGCGGCGGCGTCTCCTTCCACCACCACGAGTTGGTGGGTGCACGCATCGCGACCAAGCGACTCAAGGCGCTGCGCTACGACAAGGAGACCGTGCGCGACGTGTCGCGACTCGTGGAGCTGCACCTGCGATTCCACGGCTACGCGGATGCGCGCTGGTCAGATTCCGCTGTGCGCCGCTACGTCACGGACGCCGGTCCGCT
Source organism: uncultured Demequina sp. (assembly GCA_937925595.1). Next base: position 30,744 of record CALALQ010000278.1, read on the forward strand.
GCTTGAGCGCCTCCACCGCCTCACCCGCGCCGACGTCACGACGCGCAACCGCCGCAAGGCCGAACGGCTGTCGTTCGCCTACGACGACCTCGAGGAGCGCATCGCTCAGCTGCGCGCCCAAGAGGAGCTCGACGCGATCCGCCCCGATCTCGACGGCACACAGATCATGGAAATCCTTGGGCTCAAGCCCGGTCGCGAGGTGGGAGAGGCGTACCGCCACCTCCTCGAGCTGCGCATGGAGAACGGCCCGCTGGGTCCCGAGCGCGCCGAGCAGGAGCTCCGAGCATGGTGGGCCTCCCGCAGCGAAAGCTAGCCCGGCCCCTACCCCACCACCCGGTTGAGGCAACTCACATGCACTGAATCGGGGTGAGTGCCCTCGGTTGAGGCAACTCACTCGCACCACGGGGTGGATGAGCCGGGTCTAGGCAGCCCACTGCGACCTTGCGCGAGCCTCGATGGTCTCAAGGGCAACTTCCCGGCACCACTGCGGATTCTCGAAGACGGACCTGCGCGAGAACCGTACTGTCGCAATGCCTGCGGTCGACAGGAGCGCGTCTCGGCGAAGGTCGCGCGTGCGGTACTCAGTCCCGTCGTGGGTGCCGTCGCCATCGAGCTCAAAGGCCGTCAGCGTCGGCATGTGGAAAGCGTCAACGCGGAAACTCTCGCCGCGCACTCGTACACGATGCTGATACACCATCGCCTCAAACTCGGAACCGGTGAACACGGTGGTCATGCCGCGCTCTTCGAGGTAACTCTCCGCGCCGGCCTTGATCAGGCGAAGCCGCTCCAGCAGGTCGCGCTTTGCGGGGATGCGGGTCAGTGTCCTGGCGAGGTCATCCATGGTCGTTGGCGACACCAGTCCCGCTCGTACCGCACCGTGGACAAACGACGCGCGCCGACGCTGCGGCACCTGGCCATACCCCAACACCAATGCGAGGTCCGGCTTGGTGCTCGCGGTTCGCGGCGTCCAGATGGTGAGTGGAAAGGGCATCGTGAGGGAGCGCACCCTGATCCACGGGGGTCCGCTGCGGTGCCGCCACTTGGGCACCGCCACCTGAATCAGGTCGATGGGTTCGGGGCTATAGCCGCACACGGCGAGCGCCGCTAGGCCGGTGAGTGCGGCGTGCGGACCGGCCCACTCGACGGCCGCGCGAGAGCGCATGATCCATGAGTCGGCGTGCAGCGACAGGCAGTACTGATCGGGAACCAGCCGCGTGAGCTCGCCGCTGTGCAGTCCGCGGGTGATCGTTCGCGGGTGAACTTCTTCGCACAGCTCAGCGAAGGTGCGCGGCGCTGTGTCCGACGCCAGAACACGCGTGATCTTGGACTCCTGCACGCGCCAAGTGAATCGCGCCGGAGGGCGCCGTGGTGGGGTCGCGCCAGATCTGTGGATAAGCGCCAGTGCCACTGGGTTGCCTAAACCGAGCGCAGTCAGCCCGATTCAGTGCATGTGAGCTGCCTAAACCGCTGGGGGTGGGGGCGTGGTCGCCGGCTGGCGCGGGCTTTTTGCGTAGACCACTGCGCAGGCACCATAGGCAAGCACCAGCCCAGCCATGACCGGCTGCGAGTAGCCGTCGTCCGGCAACAGGAAAGCGGCAAGAGCCGCGGCGCCAATGAACGCCACGTTGTACAGCACGTCATACAGCGTGAAGGCACGGCCGCGCACGGAGTCGTCGGTATCGCGCTGGATGATCGTGTCGATCGCGATCTTCGCTCCCTGCACCGCGAAGGACACGATCACGGCGGCGGTGAGCAGCGTCCACGTCTCAGTCGAGACCGCGAGCAGCCCCTGCCCCACCGCGCCCACACACAGGCACAGCACGATCCACTTGTGGCGGTCCACGCGATGCCCCAGCGCGGGCGTCAGCACCGCCGCGATCGCAAACCCCACCGCGGCGAAGCCCAACACGATCGTGAAGTTCGCGAGGGCGTCCGTCCCGCCCTTCGCCCCGCCGAACAGCGTGCGAGACATGAGGATCGCGGCCACAAACAGGATTCCGTAGAGCAGTCGCTGCGCCGCCATCACGCCCAGCGCGTGGAGGGGGGTCCGACGCTGCGCCAAGTGCCGCACACCGCTCGCCAGTTCTGCCACCAGTTCGCGGGCTTGGGCCCAGAACCGCAGCCTCTCCAGTGGATGCACGGGACCGAGCTCGGTGCGCTTGAGGAGGGTGGCGAGCCACGACGAGATGCCGAAGGCGACGCCGGCGCCAATGAGCGCCGCGAGCGCAATCGACTCGTCGGACGAGTGCGGCGCGAAGAATGACAGCACCGCACCCACGCCGCCGCCCACCACAGCGGCGAGCGTGCCAAGCGTGGGCAGCACGGAGTTCGCCGCAAGCAGCTCGGAAGGCGGCACCACTTGCGGAATGCCGGCGGTGAGGGCCGCGAGCAGGAAGCGATTGACGGACAGCGTGAGCAGCGCGAGTCCATACAGCGACCACTTGGGGGCGCTTCCGGCGACGCACGCGATGATGGCGCCCACGAGCAGCAGCCGCACCAGGTTGCCCACCAGCACGATCCGCTGCCGCTGCCAGCGGTCGGTGAGCGGCCCCACGAAGGGTCCGACAATGGTGAACGGCGCGAGCAGCGTCGCGAACCCGATCGCGATGTCGCGGCCGGACGTCGCATGCGTGGGATCGAAGAAGAATGCGGTCGCAATTCCCACCTGGAACATGCCGTCGCCCAGCTGCGACATGAGGCGCGAGTAGGTCAGCCTGCGGAATCCTCTGGCCCTCCAAAGCACCGTGAGGTCCGTGGCTAACGACATGGACACAGACTAGGGGCCGTAGCATCGCGGCATGACCGTTGACGTCGACGCTCTTGCCAAGGCCACGCCTGCGACCCGCGATCGCTACATCGACGCGTTGCGAGTGCTCGCGCTCGGCGGGGTCATCATGGGCCACTACCTCATGGCCGTCGTGACGTGGGGACCGGGCGAGAACGTGGGCTTCACGAACATCCTCGCCGTGGAGCCGTGGACGCGCTGGATGACCCTCGCGCTCCAGGTCATGCCCCTGTTTTTCGCGGTGGGCGGCTTCGCGCATGCGGTCGCCTGGCGATCCACGGCCCGACGCTCTGGCGGCTACGCGGACTTCGTCGCCGCCCGCATCGGTCGCCTTATTCGTCCCGCGCTGATCTATGTGGGCGTGTGGTTCGTGTTGAGCATCGTCATCACGCTGATCTGGGGTCACGCGATCGACCCGGTGCTGCAGATCGTGGGTCAGCTGCTGTGGTTCATCGGCATCTACCTCATCGCGGCCGCGTTCGCCCCCGCCCTGCTGCGCGCGCATGAGCGTTTTGGGATTGGCGCGCTCGCGGCGCTCATTGTCGCGGCGGCCGCGGTGGACATCCTGCGTCTCACAGGCACCGTTGACGGCCTCAAGTGGCTGAACTTCGCCTTCGTGTGGCTTGCGATCCATCAGTTGGGCTTCTTCTACGCGGACGGCGTGCACGAGAGTCTTGGGGCGCGTCGCCTTGGTGCGATCCTCTTCGTCGTGGGCGCGGGGGCTGTCGCGGTCCTCACCACGGCCGGCCCTTATGGCATCTCGATGGTGAGCTACGAGGGTGAGAAGCTCAGCAACCTCGCTCCGCCAACGGTCGTGCTGCTCGCGTTCGGCATCGCGCAGGCCGGCGTCGCGCTCATGCTCCGCGAGTGGGCGACGCGCCAGCTCCAGAAGCCTGCCGCGTGGAAGGCGATCATCGTCGGCGGCTCGATGGCGATGACCGCGTTCCTGTGGCACTTCACCGCTCTGGTGGCAGTCAACGGACTGTGGTGGTGGCTCGGACCAGACACCGCGCCCCAAGGCGGCAGCGCCGCGTGGTGGTGGGCCAAGCTCTACCTGCTGGTCCCGTACCTCGCGTTGGTGGCGGCGCTCGTGCTGGTGTTCCGCACCTTTGAGCGCTTCCCCAGTCCGCCCCCTGCCGGCCCGACGCTGTGGCGCACTCTCACCGCAGCGCTCGGAGTGGCGTGTGGCATCGTCGGCATGATCGGGTTCGCGGCGGTTGGCTTCCGCGGCATCGTGGATCTGTACGTGGTGGAGGTCGTCGGCGTGCCGATGAGTTCCGTGGCCGCGCTTGTCTTGGTGGTTGCCTCTGCGGTGCTCACCACGGCCGCAGTCCGCAAAGGGCGGCGCTGACCCAACCGGAGCGTGGATCGCTCCGTTCTTTTGACGTGGAGGGCCCGTGACATCGCACAGCGAGTCGGTCAGGTGGGACGCAGCCCTCACCGAGCTGGCCGAGCAGCGCTACCCCCGCCTGTTGGGTCGAGCACTGCTCTTATGCGGCGATCGGGAGCTCGCGGAGGACCTAGTCCAGGAGGCACTTGTGGCGACGCTGAAGACGCGACGAACCTTCGAGTCAATCGCGCAGGCAGAGCAGTACGTGCGCCGCGCCATCGCCTCGAGGTATGTCGACACCGTGCGCAGCGAGAGCGCCGCGCGGCGCCGCGAGCGTGACGTCTTTGAGCACACCAACGTGAGCGACCACGCAGGTGCCGTGGGCGCCGCCCTCGACGTGGCGTCGGCCCTGCGGACGCTGCCGCCGCGAGAGCGAGCCTGCGTCGCGCTGCGCTATCTCGACGGGCTCAGCACCAAGGAGACGGCGCGCGCGCTGGGGCTGAGCGAGGGTTCGGTGAAGAGGTACCTCTCGGACGGGATTCACGCGCTTAACGGGCTGCTGGGCAGTCACGAGTTGCCGCGACGGGGACACGCGAGTGCGGGAGGTGCACTGTGAGCAGCCTGGGCGACATGCTGAGCGGCGCAGATGACGCGGCCGCCAGCGAGGTGAGCGGTGCCCGGCTCGACGATCTGCGTCGCCAGGCAGTGCGCTCCACGGTGCGCCGCACGCATGCGCGGCGGGTCGCGGTTCGCAGCTCGATCGCGGCGGTCGCTGTGGTGGTCGCGGGCATCGGCGGCGTCTATGTCTTCAACGACACCGTTGCTCCGCCGGCGGCGGACAACGGGGACTCTGTTGCCAACTACCCCAGTGAGACGCCGTCTCCCAGCCCTGTGCCGGTCGTCACCGACTGGCCCGGCTTCAGCGGAGAGGTGACGGAGGATCCTCACTTGCCCACGGCGTCGGCCCTCACTCCGGAGGTGTGGACCCAGGTGCAGCCCGGATGGTCGCTCGTGTCATACCGCGAGCGATGGGGCGAGGGTTCGCGAGAGGGAAGCGGGCCGCAAGTGGTCTATCTCGCTTCGCCGACGGGCGAGCTGTTCGAGGTCACGCGCGTCGACGGCGACACGGTGGGCGTCATGGCGTGGCAGACGGGAGCGACCACGGCGGCGGTGTCCGTGCAGCCGGAAGGCGAGGCGCCGCATATGGGCGTGCTGGATCTCCTCACCGGCGAGGTCACGCGGAAGGGCGACTATGCGCCGTTCATCTGGTCGTTCGCGTTCCTCGCGGCGGACGGGACGCCGGTGTGGCGCGGCAGCGACGGCACGGACACGTACATGACGATCGCGCCCGACGGCACGGCGTTGGGCTATGTGATGCCCGCATACAAGGGGGCGGCGGAGATCGCCGCACGCGAGACGGGGCTCGAGGACTGTGACCCGGCGGCGGCTTTCGATGAGGAGTCTGTCCTGGTGCAGTGCCGCGATGCCGAGGGAGCCGCAGCGGTGGTGCGCGTGTGGACGCAGGCTGGTCGCGCGGAGCTGCTGACCGACTTCGACGCCCGCCAGCCCACTCGCGTGGCGGACGCGGTGGTGGCGGCGACGGGCTCCGTCGGCCTCGAAGACTGTCCCACGCACTACACGGTCATCTCCGGACAGGAGCCGGAGGGAGTGCCCGGCTGGGATGACTTCGCGCATCCGCTGCCCGAGGTGTTCCCGCCCTTTGGCGGGGCCGGCTCGCTGTTCATCTACGGCGCGACGTCCGGGTGCACTGGCGACCTCACGCCGCTCGTGGTGTTCGCATCCGACTTCGCGACGGGAGAGGGAGCAGTGCTGGTGCCGTTCCCCGAGGCTCGCCCCGAGGGTGAGGAGCCGTTCGAGACGGTGACCGGCGTGGCCGTGGGTCGGTAGCCGGGGGCGCTAGCCGGGCCCGCGGCCAGCACGCCAGCGGCGCCAGCCGTACAGTCGTCATATGGACCAAAGTCACTCGAAGGCGCTGACCTTCATCCTGTGCTTGATCGGCTTCGTGGGTGTGGCGGGTCTGCACCGCTTCTACACCGGCAAGGTGTGGACGGGCCTGCTGTGGCTTGTGACCGGGGGACTGTTCGTCGTTGGCACCATCATCGACCTGATCATGATCGGCACGGGCGCGTACCGAGACAAGCACGGCAACCGGCTCGGTTGACCGGCCCGA
>CALALQ010000279.1 GCA_937925595.1 uncultured Demequina sp.
CGCCCAGCCGCTGCGGATGGGCGCGATGACGGCGTGGCCGCTCACCCGCCGGGGCGGCGCGGGCGGGCTGCAGGCCTACAAGCTGCTCGTGCCCTTCGACGGCGCCGAGCCGCCGGACGAGCTGCCGGTCCACGAGGGCCACGACTGGATCTACGTGCTGTCCGGGCGGCTGCTGCTCGTGCTCGGCGAGAAGGACTTCGTGATCGAGCCGGGTGAGGCGGTCGAGTTCTCCACGTGGACGCCGCACTGGTTCGGCGCCGTGGAGGGGCCCGTCGAGCTGATCGGCATCTTCGGGCCCCAGGGCCAGCGGCTCCACGTGCACGGCTAGCAGACGAGCACCGCCCGGATCCGGTCGGCGTCGGCGATCCACGCCGTGCGGATCGGTGCGAGCAGCCGCACGAGCTTGCCGAACGTGTGCAGCGCGACGCACACGGCGGTGCGCTGCGCCGGGCGCGACGGGTCCAGCCCGGTTAGCAGCGCGCGCAGGGCGGGCGAGACGTTGTGGGCGCCGATCACGTCCGCGAGCAGGTTGGCGACCTGGGCGCCCGCCCCCAGCACGGTGACGGTGAACGTCTTCGTGGCGCGGTTGCCGCGCGCGTCGGTCGCGGTGCAGCTGACGGTCGTGGTGCCGATCGCGAAGCGGGCGCCGGACGCCGGCGCGCAGGTGAGCTGTGGGTGCGGATCGACGTCGTCGGTGGCCGTCGCGCTGTAGCTGACGGTCGCGCCCGTCGGCCCGGTGGCGTTCGCGGTCACGTTCGCGACGTGGATCGTGGGCGCGCGGACGTCGAGCCGGGGGCCGAAGAAGCTCACCGCCCGGGCCGTGATGTCGGCCTGGACGGCGTCGGTGTCGAGCGTGGTGCACGGCGGGGTCGTCACGCCGGGAGCGCACACGTCGGTCGCACCGCTCAGCGGCGGGATCCAGTCGCAGCCGGAGTCGTCGCAGGCGTACTCGGCGTTCGGGACGGAGGCCACGAGCCGCTCGATGCCCGCGAAGAACTCCGGCGCGCAGTAGTGCACCGCCTTGCCCGAGATCCCGCCGGGGAACGACGAGGCGATCAGCGGGACGTTCCAGCGGTCGAGGGGCCGGTTCAGGGCCGCCGGGTCATCGATGTGGGTGGCGCCCGCGGCGGCGAGGGCGGCGCCGGCCGACTGCAGCTGCGCGCAGTACGTCGAGTCGAAGCTCCGGTGGGTGGCCCACGGCAGGTCGACGTGGGTCTTGTCCGTCGTGTCCGGGATCAGCTCGTAGGCCGCGGCGGTGTTCACGGTCTGCGTGTTGCGGTCCTTGTTGCCGCTGACCAGCAACGTCGGGGCGGTCACGTTGGCGAGGTTGACGCCGTTGTTGATCGCCATCGCGCCGATCGCCATGCCCATGATCGCGTGCACGCGCGGGTCGGGCGGCGTGCCCCAGGTCGTGCTCCCGCCGGCGACGGCCAGCGCCGTGACGGTGCCGCGCGAGTGGCCGAGCACGCCGACGCGGTCGGGGTCGACGGCGTCGCCGAACCAGCCGGCGAGGTGGTCGAGCACCGCGCCGACGTCGCGGACACGGTCGACCATGCTGGCCGGGACCGGGCCCTTCGCGCAGTCGGCGGACGGAAAGCCGTTGGGGTTGAGCGTCGGCAGGGCACTGTGGGGTAGGCCGTCCTGGCAGTCGAAGACGCGCTCCTTGGCCAAGGCGTTGAGGTAGTCGCGCCGCACGTCGTCCTGCGTGTTGTTCGTGTGCGTCGGGGCGGCGACCACGAATCCGGCGGCCGCGATCGCCTCGAGCGTGTGCGCGTAGTCGATCGGGTCGTTGTTCGCACCGTGCGAGAAGACGATCGGTGCGTACGGGCCGGCAGCCGCGTCGAACGTCGCGTCCTCGTGGGCGAGCTCGGCGTCGACCGACCACGACAGCGGCGCCCAGCCGTTCGGCAGCGGCTGCCCGTGCAGCGCGGATGTGTACACCGTCTGCGGCTTGGAGGCGGCGTCCGTCGCCGGGTACCAGAGGTGCACGTCCACCTGGCGCACCTCGCCCGCGGCGACGCCGGGCACTTCGATGCGCTCGACCCTATGGCCGATGGCGGGGTCAGCTGCTCTGGCGGGGCTGACCATCACCACCCCGGTGAGCGCAGCGGCGAGAACCAACGACGGACGGACCGGCAACATGGCGACCCTCCTGGCTGGGAAGAAAACCGACCCTAAGCGCTCAAGGATTGCCCTGTCAATGGTGGGCCCGAGCGGAGGGGGTGGGATTCGAACCCACGGTCCGCGTGAACGGACTCCGGTTTTCAAGACCGGTGCAATCGACCACTCTGCCACCCCTCCGGACACAGCTAGGGTACGCCCCTCCTGCGGGCGGCATCGCCGCCGCATCTGCTTCAGTGAGCGGCCGAATGTCTCTGCGATTGTTCGGCGGCTCCGGCCGGCGGCGTCACGTCAGCCGGCTGCGGGCCGGCGGTGACGTCGCGGTCGACCTCGGCACGGCCAACACGGTCGTGTACGTCCGTGGGCGCGGAATCGTCCTCTCCGAGCCGTCCGTGGTCGCGATCGACCAGCGCACCGGCGAGGTGCACGCGGTCGGCGCCGACGCCCAGCGGATGATCGGTCGCACGCCCGCGACGATCTCCGCCGACCGGCCGCTGCGCCACGGCGTGATCGCCGACTTCGAGGTCACCGAGGCGATGCTCCGCCAGTTCGTGGGCAAGGTCCTGCACTCGCGCTTCGCGCGCCCGCGCATGGTCATCTGCGCACCGTCCGGCATCACCGAGGTCGAGCGGCGGGCGGTCGAAGAGGCCACGCTCAGCGCCGGCGCCCGCGAGGTGCACCTGATCGAGGAGTCCCTGGCCGCCGCGATCGGCGCCGGCGTGGACATCGCCGAGCCCAAGGGCCGCATGGTCGTCGACATCGGCGGCGGCACGAGCGAGGTCGCGATCATCTCGCTCGGCGGGCTCGTCGTCGCCAAGTCGCTGCGGGTCGGCGGCTACGACCTCGACGACGCGATCACCAACCACATCCGGCTTGAGCACCGGATGGCGATCGGCTCCCAGTCCGCGGAGGCGATCAAGCTCGCCGCCGGCTCCGCGATCCCGCTGCACGACGAGATCAAGACGTCGATCCGCGGCCGCGACCTGGCGAGCGGGCTCCCGCGCGAGATCGTCCTCACTTCCGAGGAGGTCCGCCAGGCGATCGCCACGCCCCTGGCCGAGATCATGGCCGCGATCCACGCCACGCTGGAGGAGACGCCGCCCGAGCTGGCCGCGGACATCACCACCGAGGGCGTGCTCCTGGCGGGCGGAGGCTCGCTCCTGCGCGGGTTCGAGGACCGCGTGGCGCGCGAGACCGGCATGCCCGTCCGGGTCGCCGACGACCCGCTCGCGTGCGTCGCCACGGGCGCCGGGATGTCCCTCGAAGAGCTCGATACGTTGCCTCGCGGACGACGCAACCGCGCGAGCTGACGTTTCGCTCTCTACACTCACGCGGACCAGGACAGGTGGCCGAGAGGCTGAAGGCGCTCGCCTGCTAAGCGAGTATGGGGTAATAAAGCTCCATCGCGGGTTCGAATCCCGCCCTGTCCGTACCCCCGCGGGAAGCGCCGCGGGACCCGCGTGACGGCGGCCGCTAAACTGGCACGCCGCAAGCGCGACCAGCGCCCGTAGCTCAGCTGGATAGAGCGTCGGTCTACGGAACCGAAGGTCAGAGGTTCGAATCCTCTCGGGCGCGCTGAAAGAAAGCCCCGCATATCGCGGGGCTTTCGCGTTTCTAGGGCGCGGCAGCATTCGAAGCGCCGTCCGTCGTCCGTCCGTCATCCGCCGGGCGGCGGTCGAGAATGCGGAGGCCATGGCCGACACCGTCGAGGGACTGATCTACGCCGAAGCGCAGCGCGGCCTCGCGCTCCAACCTGTGCTCCTCAATGAGTTGCGGGCGCGAACGGGCATTCTGCTCGTGCTGGCTTCGGCTAGCACGGCCTTTCTCGGCGGGATCGTCGTTGACAAGCAGAAGACCCTCGGCGCGTTGGCCATCCTCGCCCTAGCGGCGTGGATTGGCGTTGTGTTCTGCTGCTATCAGGTGCTTTCGCCCCGCCGGAAGTGGGAGTTCGCTGGCGGCGCCGCGAAGTTGATTCAGACGTATTGCGATAAGAAGCGCCGCGACGGAGAGGCCTGGAGCGTCGCACAGGTGCAACGCGATCTCGCTCTTCACATCGAAGCTGCGATGAACGACGCCATCGCGAGCATGAAGTCGATGCAGGAATGGTACGTCGGTGCTGGTTTCTGCCTGCTCGTGGAAGTAGTCTTGTGGCTCATCGCATTTGCGCAATGAGGAAGGAAGCCTCTCTATGCCTGAAGAAGACGCCGAGCCGACCCCGCAGCCCGGGCCGCTGCCGGTTCCGGAAACACCGAGCCCGATGACGACACAGACTCACGGCGACGACCGGCCGCACGAGACCACCATCTGGCTGGACGACAAGGTCGAGCGGCGGTAACGAACTCCACGGCTGCGCCGTCCGGTTGAAGGACGGCGCGCCGTCCGTCCGGGTGCGCAGGAATCATTGAGTTCATGCGACTCCGCGACGCGCTCGACCTCTGCACCGACGATCACGCCCACGAGTGGGTTGAGATGCCGAGCGATGGGTGGGGCAAGCCCGCAACACTGATGCTCCCGGCGATGTTCGATCCCGGCGTGGCCGACGACCCGCGGACCCGACCGCTCACGGGTGACCACTTGGCCGTCTATGAGCCTGATGCGCGACTCTCGCTGGTGTGGCCGGTCCCGGCCGACGACGACCACATCCACAGCCGCGACCGAAATCCGCCGGAGTGGACCGAGAACGACGCCCACACGTGGAAGAACGTTCGTCCGGGCTGGGCGGTCGTGCTCCTTCACGGTGCCCCGATCTGGCAGGACCTGATCTGGTACCTCGATTGGGGCTCCGGGATCGGCGGTTGGGTGCCTCATTTCTCGCCGGTCTTCGGCGAGGACGACGAAAACCGAGTTCCGACGCTGGCGGGATGGAAGACGGACCAGTGGTCGATCAAGCTCGTTGGCCTGATCAATAGCTTCTCGCACACGTGGCGGGAGTTCGCCAACGTTGAGCCCACAGCACGGCTAGTCCCGAACCCGTCCACCGTCCACCCGGTAGACGCCGCGCGGCCGGAGTTCTGATGGGCGCGTGCGGCCACTGCGGGTTCAAGGGCCCGCTCGACCAGAAGGGTGGGAACATCGCGGTCGAGCACAAGGTGAGCTTCGATGAGCGAATCGGTGAGTACAGCTTCACCCGCTATTGGCTTCTGTATCGCTGCCCCGCGTGCGACAGCGCGACCTTGGAGGAGCTTTGGTGGTCGGATGAATGGAGCGACGGCGATGAAGAAGCGCGGCGGATCTATCCGACGCCCCGCGACAACACAGCGCTGCCCGACAAGGTCCGCGCGTTCTACGACGCCGCGCTCAGCGTGAAGAAGATTGAACCGGGCCTCTATGCCGTTGCCATCCGTCGGATGCTCGAAGCCGTCTGCAACGACATGGGCGTGACCAAGGGCGATCTCTACAAGCGGCTGACGGCGCTTGCGGACCAGGGCCATATCCCCGGTCCGCTGGGGGAGATGGCACAGCAGCTACGCAAGCTCGGGAACTTCGGAGCACACGACATGGACGTTGAAGTGGGTCCGGACGACGTGCCGATCATCGAGGACTTCGCGGATGCGATTCTGGAGTACGTGTATCGAGCCCCGGCGAAGGTGCAGTTGGTGGTTGCCTCTCTCGCCGCTCGTCGGGGCGGGTGACCCCGCGCGCGGTTCCCTCCGGCGGGCCTGGTGACGGATCCAGGTCATGGAGACGCTTGAACTCTCGGAGCCCGAGCACGACGCGCTCAGGGCTCTGTTCACCACCCGCGGACCACCCGGAGGGAGATTGCTACGTGCATGACGGCACGTCGGTCCGTATGCCGGACGCTGCCAGGGACGTGAACCTCCGAATCGCCCGTGAGACCTTGCGGAGCCTGGGTGTCCGCAAGCTCGTGAAGTTCGACAAGGAGCGCGGTGGCCGCGGTCGCGGATGGGTGTTCGACCTGACGCCGCTGGCCGCCTACTTCATGTGAGCGCCTCTCACGGCGACTAGGACAAAACTCCCGCATTTGCAGGAAAAGCGAGATGCCAACTTCGCGAAAAGTGTCGCGGGATGTGGGACAATTCCACTACGGGCCGATCAAGCGTGCTCCCAGGGAGTTCCGCCCGTCGAGATCAAGGAGGTGAACATGGCAAAGGGCAAGAGCAACGGCGGTGGCAAGTCGTCGGGCGGCAAGTACCGGTCCGCGATCAGCGGCAAGTACGTGACCGCCAAGTACGGCAAGAGCCACCCGAAGACGACTGTCAAGGAGTCGAAGTAGGAACGGCGGCCACTTAGCCGCCGTTTCCTAGTCACGAAGCGTCGCGCGTCCGGCCTCAGAACTGGCGCGCGGCGCTTCCGTCTTTCTACCACGACCCCGTGGTGTCCTGCTTAGCCGATCGCCGCGACGGCGGGCGGACCGGCCGACTGGTAGCCCGCGTCGAGCAGGTCCGCCAACTCGGGCTCGGCGCTCGGGAACAGGTGGCCGTAGGTGTCCATCGTCGTGCGGATCTCCTTGTGGCCGAGCCGGAGCTTGATCTGCAGCGGGTGCGCCCCGGCAGCGATCAGCCACGCCGCGCACGTGTGGCGGAGGTCGTGGAACCGCAGCGACCGGTCCGGCAGCGCCGACGCAACGACGGGCGCGAACTCGCGCTTGTAGAACAGGTTGTGGCGGACGGGCTCGCCGGTCGGCGTCGTGAAGATGGAGCTGTCGGGCGAGTTGCCGCCGGGGAGGGGACGCGCCAGGTGCGCGGCGAGCGCTTCGCGCAAGAAGACCGGGACCGACACCTTGCGCTTGGCGTAGGTCTTGGTCGGGCCGACGATCAGGCTCGGCGTCAGCCGGAGGTTGGCCGGCACGGACTCCGCGGCCTTGGTCGTGACTTCCTTGATCGCCTCGTCCACCGTGATCTCCCCACGCAGCGCGTCCACGTCGCGCCGCCGCAGCGCCATAGCTCCCCGGCGCGCAGGCCGGTGTAGGCGTCGAGCAGGACCGGCAGCCGCCACCACTCGGGCAGCGCCGCCACGAGCGCGCGAACCTCCGCGTGGGTTAGCGGGTGGATCTCGATGCCGCGGCCGTCGCCCTTGCGCGGGAGACGCACCGGGTCGCAGGGGTTGGCGGCGATGTAGCGGCGCTCGACGGCCACACGCAACACGGCGCGTAGCGGGTCGGTGACGCGGCGGACGGTGTTGGCGCGTGCGTCTCGGCGAGCCGGTTCACGAACAACTGGACGGCCTCCGGCGTGATCGCCGCGACGCGCGTCCGCCCGAACTCCGGGAGCAGGTGCCGGTTGAGGATCGACTCGTACCCGACGCGCGTCTTGGGCGCGAGATCGGCCCACGTGCCTCGCCACTCTTCCGCCACCGCCGAGAACAGCGCCTCACCGCGGCGCGGGTCGATGTAGTCGCCGCTGTGGAGCGCGACGGCCGTCGATGCGAGCCAGCGTTCGCCGTCGCGCTTACGGTCGAAGGTCTTGACGAGATCCTTGCGGCGGTTGCGCGGGTCCGGGATGCGCGCCTGGTAGGTGACGCGGATCGGCGCGAGCGTCCGTCCCTCCGCGCGAGCGCGCGCCGTTATCTCGCGCACCTGCTGCTTGCGCTTCGCGGGGTCGGTCGACAGCGCCTTGCCGTCGAGCCATTCGCGCTTCTTGATGTGCCCTCGCATTGTGAGCCTCCCTTGGCTCGAAGCGGTCGATGCGAACACACGTTCGCCTTACGAGACGGACGCTATACGGACGGCACGTGCCGTCCAAGCCCCGATTCCCTGTGCCTGCTGGGAATCGGGATGCTCCAACTTCGGTTCCGGGGAGCGATCCGGCGTGCCTCGCACCCGTTCGAGGGCTCGCCTACACCGCCCTCTGAGCCGCGACCAGCGCGGGTGCGAGGTACGCGCGAAGCGCTCTTGAAGTGCCGCCGGGAGGGTGGAGCGCGGCGCACCGTGACATAGACCGGCGCGACATAGATCCGCCGATTTGTGGGTGGCGCGCGCGCGGCGCGTCGGCCGTCTCGACGGCGGCGTAGGCGTCGGCGTGCTGCTCGCGGAGCTTGGCGTGACGATCGAGCAGCTTCTGGACGGTCTTGGTTGGAGCGGTCTGGGACACCTTCGGCCTCCTGGGCGCCTCTAGTTGACTAAGCAACGAATCGCTAGTGAGGGATGTCTGAGCTTCCAACCATCCGAGCGCGGGTCTAGGCTCTCGGCTCATGCACCACCTACTCGATGAGGCGCAGCGGATGCCAGGCGCGTCGGTCCGGTTCGCGCGCGGCGTCAGTCAGGTATGGACGCCGGAGCACCTGATCCCGCTTCGAGAGCGCGTGCGGACAGAGCACAAGGCACGGTTGCTCGAGGTCCATGAGGCGATCAACCAGCGATTCGCGACGACGGGCGCGAGCGACGACTACGTCAACGTCTTCTACGCCGCGTCTGAGATGGCCCTCATGGAGTGGATTGGGCGCAACGAGTTGCCCGACTCGGACCGGGCGCTACTGCGACAACTCTGGAACGACCTTCTCGGCGCGACGTAGGCCGCGCCGTCCGCCTACCGTCCGTCGTCCGTCCGTCTCGCGCGGTCGAAACCGTCTCCGGAGGAACCTCTACGACCGCGGCGTTTTGCCTGCTAGCAAGCGGTTTCCGTGGCCGTAGGTGGACCGGCGCGTGATCTGTGAGATCCCGCTACGGAACCGAAGGTCAGAGGTTCGAATCCTCCCGGGCGCGCTCCACAGAAACCCCGCTCCGGCGGGGTTTCGTCGCTAAAGGGCGGCCGGAGTGCAGCATCTGACCCGGCGAGCAGGGATATGGCGCCCGGCCATCGAAGGCTGGCATATTCGTATCAACGCGCACGAGCGCGTACCTCGCACACAGGAGGGACTCACATGGCAGCAGGTTCAGGCGGGAACACCGGGGGAATCGGGCTCGGTGGCATCCTCGTGATCGTCGGCGTCGTGCTGATGATCGTGTGGAGCTTCTGGATCGGCCTGATCATCGCCCTGATCGGCCTGATCGCGTTCGGCGGGTTCGCGAAGGGCAAGTGGTACTGACCGCCGCGGCGTAGCCGTCAACGAGCCGCCTCTCCGGCGGCTCGTGGCGGCAGGCCGGGCTCGGTGAACAGGCTGCAGACGTCGACCCGCTCGCAGTCGCACTCCCGCGCGAGCTCGAGCCAGCGCCGCACGGCCTGGGCCCGGGCGATCAGCGCCTCGAGCTCGACCAGCTTGCGGTCGGCGAGCGCGCGCACGTGGGCGCTCGCGCCGGCCGTGCGGTTGTCGGGCCCGGTCAGCGGCGCGATCTCGTCCAGCGTGAACCCGGCCCGCTGGGCGACGTCGATGATCGCGAGCCGCCGCAGCACCTCGGGGTGGTAGCGGCGCTGGCCGCTCACCCGCGCGGGCCGCGGCAGGACGCCGGTGCGCTCGTAGAAGCGGATGCGCGAGGCGTTCAGGCCGGCGCGCGCGGCGACCTCGCCGATCGTGAGGGTGGGCTCGTCCACTTGACTTGAACTCGGGTTCAAGGTGGACGGTACTCCCATGACCCTCGCCTGCACGCTCAACCCGCACGCCCTCGCCACCCGCCGGCGCCTGATCGACGCGCTCGCCGACGATGCGCTGATCGACCGTACGCCCACGCCCGACGGCCTACGCGTGCGCCTGCGCGACACGCCCGGGATCGAGCGCCGCGCCCGCGCGCTGATCGCGCTGGAGTCCGAGTGCTGCGGGTTCCTGGACTTCGAGCTCGGCCGCGAGGACGGGGCGCTCGTGCTCGCGGTCACCGGGCCCGTGGACAGCTGGTTCTTCGGGGGGTGACGTACGAGAAGGGCCTGGCGCGCCCCCTCAGGCGAACAGGTCCGCGTAGCGGCGCAGGTACAGCGGCCAGCCCGTGTCGCTGTCCACGCCGTCGCGCACGCTCTCCCACCCCTCCAGGTGCCGGTCGAGGTGCCGGTGCTCGAGCTCGACGCGCGTGCGCGCGGGCCCCTCGGCGATGAAGCGGACCTCGACCTCGCTCGTCTTCGCGAGGTCGGTCTCGACCTGCCAGCGCGGGCTGATGTCCCAGCTGATGATCACGCGCTCCGGCGGCTCGTAGGCGAGCACGCGCGCCCACGCGCACTCGCTGCCGTCCACGCCGCGGTCGAAGAGCCGGCCGCCGACGTGCGGCTCGAACACGGTCTCCGCGATGTCGACGTCGAGCAGGTTGTGCTCGCGCGGCTTGAAGCGGCCGAAATCCTCGGTGAACACCGCGAACGCCCGCGCGATCGGAGCGTCGACCGTGATCTGGTGACGGATGGAGGTCGCTGGAGCGGAGGGGGTCATCGCTTCTCCTCTTCGACGGTCGCCTTGAAGCTCGTGAGGGCGCTGGACCAGAACTGGTCGAGATCGGCGCGGAGGGCCTGCAAGCCCGCGGGATCGACCTGATAGACGCGGCGGGTGCCCTCGCGCCGGTCGGTGACCAGGCCCGCGTCCTTGAGCACCTTCAGGTGCTGGGACACGGCGGGACGGCTGACCGGCAGCTCGCGGGCCAGCTCCCCGACCGCGCACGGACGACGCGCGAGTCGCTGGAAGATCGTCCGCCGGGTGCGGTCGCCCAGTGCATCCCAACACGCATCTTGGTAAGCCTGCACTAACGGTAAGCATACGCTTACGACTGTTCCTGTCAAGTACCGTGAGGCATGAAGGCCCCGGATAACGTCACCGACACGCGCCGAGTAACACGCATCGGCGCGCTCGCGCCGCTGTCGGCCCCCGGCTGGGTCGAGGCCGGCCGCCACCTGCTCGCCGGCCTCGAGCTGGCCGCCGACACGAACACGGAGCTCGTCGTCCGCGACACCGCGGGCGACCCGCAGCGCGCCGCCGCAGCCGTGGACGAGCTCGCCGACCTGGGCGTGGACGCGATCGCCGGCGAGTACCACAGCGTCGTCGCGCGCGCGGCCGCCGCGCGGGCGCACGCGCGCGCGATCCCGTTCCTGTGCTCGTCAGCGGTGCTGGACGCGCTCACGGACGAGCCCACAGACCACGTCGCCCGGATCGCCCCGCCCCAGTCGCGCGGTTGGAGCCTGTACGCCGGCCACCTGAAACGCGAGGGCCACACCCACATCGCCGTTGCCGCCCAGCCGAGCGTCTACTGGGCCGCCGGCACCCGCATCCTGCGCCAATACCTCACCGTCACCGAGCTTGCCCCGGGTGAGCTCCCGGACGCCGGCATCACCGCGCTGCTGCTGCTCGCCGACCAGCAACGGACGGCCGAGATCATCGAGGCGGTCCGCCGCGAGCCGCGCCTGGCCGACCTACAGCTCGGCGCGCCCGCCGGACAACCCGAGTTCACCGGCCACGCCGGCGTCCCGTTCCTGCGCTACCTGCCCGACCGGCTCACGCCGCTGGGCGACCACGTGCAGGAACGCTTGCAGCGCGAGCTCGGCACGACGCCCTCGTTCGTGGCCTTCGAGGGCTACGACACGATCCTCGCGCTCCGCGCGCGCCGGGCGAGATGGGACGACTTTGCAACATCTGGCACACGTGGGATGATCACCTTCGAGCGCGTGCCCGGCGTGAGCGTCTGGCAATGGGCGGCGGCACCCGTGCAGATCGCGGAGCGCGATCCTCGCAACCCGTCCACCTTCCGCGTCATCCGATCCGCCCAGGATTGATCGTCTGCTTGTCAGACATTGACACAACGCCCCTCAAAAGGCTAGTTTGGCCTCTCACACAACAATCATTGGGTAGCCATCTGTCTAGTCGCCTGGAGGGAGCCGACGGGTGGCGCCCGCGAGGGGAGAAGGATGAGGAGGAGAATTGCCGGCCTGGCGCTGCTAGGCCTTGCGTTCGCGCTTCCCGATGCCGCGGCGGCGAAATCCGCCAAGGAGATCGAGACGCCGAAGGTCCTCGTGGTGACGAGCGGCACCGACGAGGTGACGACCGCCGGTCTGGCCGCGATCAACGCGGCCTCGGCGAACGACGCGTTCACGGTCACGGCGCCGCCGCCGGCGCAGGTGGGCGCGGAGCTCACGCCGGAGAAGCTGGAGACCTACCGCGCGGTGGTCTTCCTGAACACGGGCCTCGCCAGCCCGCTGACGGCCGCGGAGAAGTCCAACTTCGAGGCCTACTTCCGCAAGGGCGGCGGCTTCGTCGGCATCGGCTCGGCGATCGAGACCGACCCGTCCTGGGACTTCCTGACCGAGGTGCTCGGCACGCGCGCGTCCAGCCGTACCGTGCAGCAGACCGGCACGGTCAAGGTCTTCGACCGCGTCCATGACGCGAGCAAGAACCTCCCGCTGTACTGGGAGCGCGACGACCACTGGTACAACCTGAGCACGAACGTCCAGGGCGTGTCGCACGTGCTGGCGACGGTCGTCGAGGATCCGTTCGGCCCGCAGCCGCAGGGCCGCACGCTGGACGGCATCTCGGGCGGCACGATGGGTGCCCACCACCCGGTGTCCTTCTGCAAGGACTACCAGGGCGGCCGCTCGTTCTACACCGCGCTCGGCAACACCGCTGCGGCGTTCGACGCCACGCTCACCACGCACCTGAAGGGCGCGATCCAGTGGGCGACCGGCTCGAGCGACCCGACCTACAGCGACTGCGGCGCCACCGTCCTGCGTAATTTCCAGCAGACCAAGATCGGCTCGCCGCCGAACCTGCAGGAGCCGGTCGGCTTCGACCAGCTGCCGGACGGCCGCGTGCTGCAGACCGATCGACTCGGCTCGCTGCGCCTGCACGACCCGACCACGGGCACGACCAGCGTGATCGCGAACTTCAACGACGCGAGCCTGCCGGACACGCTGCGCATCTACTCCACGGGCGAGGACGGCCTCTACGGCCCGGCCGTGGACGCGAACTTCTCGACGAACAAGTGGGTCTACCTCTTCTACTCGCCGCGGCGCGTCCAGGACGTGAAGCTGTCGACCGGCGAGATCGTCACGCAGACCACGCCGACCACGAACCCGCCCAACACGGCGGCGTCCAAGACGGCCTGGGATCCGTACGTCGGCTACTTCCAGCTCTCGCGCTTCAAGTTCGTCGAGGACGAGAACGGCCCGCGCCTGGACTTCGACTCCGAGCAGCAGATCCTGCGCGTCCCGAACAACCGGCAGGAGTGCTGCCACGTCGCCGGTGACATCGACTTCGACAAGCACGGCAACCTGTGGCTGGTCACGGGTGACGACACGCCGGCCGGCGGCATCAACGCCGGTGGCTTCGGTCCGTTCAACTCGCAGAAGACCGACGAGCAGCAGACCGTGCGCGTCACGGGCTCGACGGGCGGCACGTTCACGCTGACCTACAACGGCCAGACGACCGCGCCGATCGCCTTCAACGCGACCGCTGCGCAGATCGACGCGGCGCTCGAGGCGCTCCCGAACATCGAGGCCGACGAGATCCAGACGAGCGGCGGCCCGGTCCAGAACTCGAACGTCAACGTGTTCTTCCGCCGCGGCAAGTCGGAGTCCGACCAGCCGCAGATCACCGCTGACGGCTCCGGCCTCACGGGCGGCTCGATCGCCACCAACACGACGACGCAGGGTGGCTGGTACCAGCGCCTCACCGGCGACGCCCGCCGCACCTCGCTGAACACCAACGACCTGCGCGGCAAGGTTCTGCGCATCAAGGTCAAGGACAACATCACGGCCGCCGACGCCAACAAGGCCGACTACACCGGCAACGGCACCGGCGCCTACACGATCCCGGCGGGCAACCTGTTCCCGCTCGTCGCGGGCGCGCCGCAGGACAAGACCAAGCCCGAGGTCTACGCCATGGGCTTCCGCAACCCGTTCCGCATCCAGGTGGATGAGAACGACGTCGCGTACGTGAGCGACTACTCGCCGGACTCGCAGACGCCGCAGCGCGGCCGCGGCCCGGCCGGCATCGGTCGCTTCGAGATCGTCCGCAAGCCGTCCAACTACGGTTGGCCGACCTGTTACAAGCGCGATCTGCCGTACTACCAGTGGAACTTCCACGAGTTCGCGCCCGGCACCACCACCCAGGGTCGCCCGCTGCACGATCCGCCGCAGGTCCATGAGTGCGACGGCCCGACGCAGCGCAACGACTCGCTGTGGAACATCGAGGGCGGCCCGAGCGTCGAGCCCGGCCTCGTCGACGTCCCGCCGGTGACCGACCCGGACATCTGGTACTCGTACCGCGACAACAACACCGCGTCGCCGCTCGGCACCCCGTGCCTCGCGTACTACGCGCCCACCCCGGGCCCGATCGCGCCCGGCTCCACCACCGAGTGCCCGCGGCTGTTCCCGGAGCTCTACACCGGTGGCGTCGGCCCGCACGGCATGACGAAGTACAAGTACGACGCGAGCAACCCGAACCCGAAGAAGTTCCCGCCGTACTACGACGAGACGGTGATCTTCGGCGAGTGGACGCAGGACACCCTGCGTGAGATGAAGCTCGACGGGGACAACGAGATCCAGAAGATCAACACGTTCCTGGAGTGCGGTAGCCGCGCGAACACGTCCCAGGGCCGGTTCCTGTTCGAGTGCGACAACCCGATGGACATGCAGTTCGGTGCCGACGGTGCGTTCTACCTGTTGACCTACGGCAACGGGTTCAACGTCATCTCCCCGGACGCCGGCATGTACAAGTGGGAGTACGTCAAGGGTCAGCGCGCGCCGAAGGCCGTGCTGAACGTCGACAAGACCAACGGCTCGACGCCGCTCACGGTCAGCTTCTCGAGCGAGGGCTCGCTCGACGAGGATCCGGGCGACTCGATCCGCTACG
>CALALQ010000280.1 GCA_937925595.1 uncultured Demequina sp.
TACTAGCTACGTCATACACTAACTACTGCTAACTACTTAATCCTTCCATAACACCACCCCCTCAGAGCCGAAGCTCCGGGTGGTCCTGCGCGTACCGGTCGAGAGCTTCGAGATCTTGAACCTCCCTGAACGGCAACCACGTGTCCTCGTCAGGCTCATATCCGAGCCATCTGACACGGAACTCCATCCTCGCACGCCTGCGAGGATCGCCTCGGTGATCCACAATCGCCTCCACCACATATTCGTCGTTGTCCACAGCTGCCACTGCGGCTGGGTCCGGGGTGCGCTCAGTGTCGTATCGTTTGAGACGCGAACGATGGAACCGGATGAACCGTAAGGTGCACAAGTCCTGGCACTGCACCGTGGAGCCTTGGACCTCCACCACCACAAACGGACCTTTCCACCTCGGAGATAACTTGCTCGGAGGCCTGGTGGGGTATGTGGCCAGCACATAGTCCCCTTCCTCGAGCGGCGCATCTTCCGCGTCACCAGCCCGACGCAGCCGCTCCTCAACCACTTGGCGCTGAAACTGGGCGCTTGCGTCGATAATCGCCCGCTGCCCCTCGGTAAGTCGGCGGATGTAATCTTCCACGACCACGACCCTCTCCTGGCCTGCGCGGGGTACGTCAGCAGGCTCCGACAGCAGCTGTCGGTCAAGACGGACGGCGTCGCCGAATAGCACTCTTGCCGGAGTCGTTCCGAGCGCCGCATGGGGCGTGGCGTTCACAATCCTCTGAACGAGAGGCAGCTGGTCCGACCAAGTCGACAGTACACGCCGATCCGCCACAAGGGCGCGAAGGTGTCGAAGCACCTCGCCGTTTGCCCGCTCCGCTATGCCGTTGGACTGCGGCCTGTACTCCACAGTAAGCTGTCGTCGCGAGCCCACCAGCTCCAGCAACGAAGAAATCACACGCGCCGTGTACTGGGACCCATTATCGCTCCGAAGGAAACGTGGCGCCCCGTAGCGCCCCATCACCGACAGCAACGCACGCGCCGCACTTTCTGCAGATGCGTCTGGCGCAGGCACCAGCTCCACAAAACGCGTGAATGCATCGAGCATCACCACCACGTAGCGGTTGCCCCGCACGTCGGCGGGCAGCGGCCCTATCGTGTCGACAGCAACCACCTCGAAGGGCTCGCCGACCATCGTGGTTCTCATGGCAGCCGCAATGCTGCCTTTACCGAGCCGCGTCTTCTGGCAGGTTGGGCAGGCCGCGACGAACGCAGCCACGTCCCCCCGCATGCCATCCCATTCCTGCCCGGCTGAGCGAATAAGCTCCATGGTCTTCCGCACACCCCTATGCCCGAGCACGTCATTGTGTACCTCGGCGATGCGATCCTGGTGTTGGATGAGCAGACAGCGCGACAGCGCGTCGGCAACCACGTTCGACTTCCCCGGGATGTGTCGCAGGGTGAAATCATACTCTTGCAAGCGCAGCTTCCACCGCACGACCTTGGGCGCGGTTGCTTTGTCGAGGAAAAGCAAATTGCGATGGTCGGTCTCGATAACAAAAGGATGGCCCATCAGGTAGTGCTGCAGCTGGACGACGCAGTGGTACACCGCGAAGGCTTCTTGTTCGATGGTAGACCAGTTGCGCTCTGTCTCCGTGAAAGCCTTGCTGATGAAGCAGATCGGCACCTCGCGACCATCCACCGTCTGCAGCAGCATGCCGCCTATGCCCAGCGTGGACGCGTCGGTCCGCAGGACGATCTCCTTCGTGTAGTCGAGATGACCCAACATGGGGGCCGCCACGATCGCCTGCTTGATGGCGCTGAACGCACGATTATGCTCGTCGTTCCAAGCGAACTTCTGCTTCGTTGAACAAAGCCGCGTGAGTGGGGCCGCCATCGCCGCGAACCCGCGAACAAACGAGCGGAAATAGTTCGCCAGTCCGATAAAGGATCGCAGCTTCGCTACCGTCGTCGGCATCTTGATGTCCGCGATCGCTCGTCGGCGCTCCTGAGACAGGGTGATGCCCTGTCCGCTCACGACATGCCCAAGGTAACTGATCCTGGAGAGGCCGAACCGACACTTCGCCTGCTTCAGTCGCATGCTCCGCTCCCGAAGGCGCCGGAAGACGCTCCTCAATGCGTCCAGAAAGGACTCTTCGTCTTTCCCGTACACAATAATATCGTCCACGAAGACCTCGCAGCACACTCCCGCCAGCCCTCCTAGCACTTCCAGCATTGTCCTCTGGAAGAACTGCGGGGCATTCGTAAGCCCAAAGGGCACGCGAACATACTCGTAGAGTCCACCCGCGGCCGCAAATGCCGTCAATGGTCGCGCGTCCTCCTCGAGAGGAACCTGATGAAATCCTGACCTCAGATCCAAGGTCGCAAAGACTTTGTGCCCCTTCATGCGGTCGAGCAGCTCGCGCGCATGGGGCATGGGGAAGCGCAGACGTTGTGTCACTCGGTTGAGGTGCCGGAAATCAACACAGACTCGACGAGTCCCATCTTTCTTCTTCACTACCACCAGGGGCGAACAGTGCGGAGAGGCGGAGGGCACGATTACCCCCAAGCGAAGCAGCTCCTGCACCTCTTGATTGACGACCTGCTGCACCGCAGGCGAGACCCGTCGGGGCGTCGAAGCCACCGGGATGCAGCCTTCGCGAAGCTCAATGGGCATCGGAGCGACCGCCGCGCCCTCTTCAGGCAGGTCCTCAAACAGGTCAGCGTACTCCGCCAGCACCCGATCAATCCCGGCTCGCAGCTCTGCAGTCGCATCGTCGTCGACCTCGACCGTGCCGCCCTCTCCAGCAGCAGCCGGCAGCGCCACATCCTCCATGCCCAGTTCATCCTGCGCCGCATGCTCGGCCCAGGGCACTGCGGCCACCGCAGGCTCAGGTGGAAGCGGCTGCGGTCCACGGTCGAGCCGCAGCTGGGGCTCAGACAGGGGCCCCACAGGCGCCGACTGTAGCAGCGACAGCAGGCCGTGCTGCCTCAGAAACGGGTAGCCGAGCAAAATGTCCTCGCCGACGTCCAACACCCCTGCTACCAAATCCGCTTCGGCGGGGTTTGTCATCCGGCACCGAAGAACTTGGGTCACCTTCGCGTCGCCACCCGCCGTGCGCAGAGTCTGCTGCGCGGGCTCGACGACCACCCGGCCCCGCACGTCGCGGCTCGACTGGCTCATCCCGCCCTTCGTCAGCCGCTCGCACATTTGACTCGAGCAAATGGACATGTCCGATCCCGTGTCCAGGACAGCCCATGCGTCCACCGGCGCGCCGTCGTGCGCCGTCAGCGTGACTCGGACTCTCGGGACCGCAGAGTGACTGTCATTGCCCGTCACACTCGCAATCGCAAACGCGCGTCGGCCTCTCCTCGGGATCGTCCCCGTACTGGCCCGCGTCACATATCCATGACC
>CALALQ010000281.1 GCA_937925595.1 uncultured Demequina sp.
CGCGGACCTTGTCCTGAACGGTGCCCAGCGCGGTGAGGATCAGGGTCGGCGTCGATCTTCCGCTGCGGCGAAGCGCCTCGACGAGCGACACCCCGTCCATGCCTGGCAAGCGACGGTCGATGATGAGCACGTCGTACGACTGTTCCTGAGCGGTAGTCAGCGCCTCTCCACCGTCTGGGACGAGGGAGACGTCATAGACCTCGTCAAGCACGCGTGCCATCATCGGGCCGAGTTGCGGATCGTCCTCTACGAGAAGCAATCGCGGCCGCTGGTCACTCATTCCATGCTTTCATGCCCCGATTCTGAGCGGACTGTTCTGAGATTGATCTAAGAACTTTCAAATCTTCTGCGGTCTACCTGCGAAGAGCAGGATGACGTGTACTCCGCGGCGTTGCGCGGCCGTTTCTTCGGCTTTGCTTAGAAGCCTGGGCGCAAGGTGCTCTCGTGGGCACCCGCCCGCAGAACGGAGATCATCATGGCAGTCAAGAAAAAGACGCTCGTCGCCAGCATCGGTGGCGGTGCGGCTGCGCTGGTGCTGGGGATCGGCGGACTTGCGCTGGCGCTCCCCGCGAACGCAACGCCGCCGTCCCAGTCGAGCCCGTCCTCGACGTCTGTAACGGACACGGACGTTGAGACGAACGACGACAACGGTGCGGCGGACACCGACGCCGAGACGAACGACGACATCGGTGCGGCGGACACCGACGCCGAGACAAACGACGACGGACCCGGCGGCACCGACACCGATACGGAGACAAACGACGACGGTCCCACCAGCACCGGTCAGTAGCACCTGGGCTGGGCGACCAGGCGGGCCAATCCCTCTTCGGGGTTGGCCCGCCGCCCGTCGCGGTGACCCAACGCAGACGGGATCCAACCTCGTGAGAGGGTGCTCCGGGCTGTCGTCGACCATCTTCACGAACTTCACGAGTAAGCGTCCAAGGTTGGCGAGCTCTTCAGCGGTCGAGATGTTGTGCTCGCTGAACACCTTCACCTGCATGAACGGAACGCACGGGCGGCGCGGCGGTCTCCACTCCATCAGCTGCTGCCAGCCTCCGACGCAGCACGCTCGACGACACGAGCGACGATCCGGTCGATCTGTTCAGGGTTGTGCGGCAAGGAGGAGCCTTTCGGCGTTGGCGGCTGGGGCCATGGGGACCATGCGCAGCACCGGCATACTCAAGCGCCGCCGGGCTGGCGTCCGCGCTGTCACCACTGATGATCCAGTGAGTTCGAGTTCTACTCGGGTGAGTCGCTCATATTCCCGGATCGACGAGTTCTTCGGGCGCCCCGGGGATCTTCGGGATGCGGTCATACCACGACCGAGCGACGACCCTCAGCCGGTCGCCGAGGGTGGACTCGTGCCCCGCGCGATCGATGAACCGCGCCACGCCGTAGGATGTGACTTTCTCAGCCAGCACGAGCATCGCTGACATCGCCGACGCGTCCGGGAAGGAATACGGGTGCCCGTCGACCTCGATCGTCACAGTCAGCTCGATCGAAGGCCACATCTTCCCGTGCGCAGAACCAGCTGATGCCCGCCAGAGCCGCTCGACCTGTGCCGGGTCTCCAAGGCTTTGCGACGTGAGGTTCTCCCGAACCTCTGCCGCTGCGCCGGTCACGAGTGCGAGATACGTCGGCGCTGCTAAGTCCACGCCGGCCGGACGGAGAAGGTTGCGCACCTCCTCGCTACGTTTCTTCAGCGTTGCTTTCACCGACGGGTCGATCGCCGCCTTGCGCTGCTGGTCCCAGTCGTCGAGAACGAGCGACACGTGGCGTCGAGCCATCTCGTGCGCGTGGTCGGCAGCGAGGATCCACACTGCCTGGGATGCGGACTCGAGGGCAGCACGCGCAAGTGTCTGAGCCGGTCGCGGCCAATGGTGCAACTCCGCTTCGGGATGCAGCTTGAGGGGAGCGACGAAATCGGCCCACATCACCAAGTGCTCGAGCGCGGCCGACAAGTACGATCGCGTCCATCGCTCAACGGGGTCGGAAGGGAAGAAACCGTTTGTGATGGCGATCGGGGATCCCTCCACCGCGGGCGGCGTTCCAAGGAGGAGGTCCTGCATTATCCGTGCGGCGTGCGCCACTTCGATCCAAGGGCGCGACGACTCGCGATCGATCAGCACACGTCCAGGTGCATGCTCTGGATTCACAGGAGCACCGTACCGTTAGGCACCGTGTCGGTGCTCCTCCCGAACTGCCCGGATCTTGCCACTCGTGCCGCCACGCGGCTAGTAGTCGCTTTTCACTACAACGAAATCTGATTGCCGCTGGCCTCGTTCGTCCGTCCACGACACCGTGAAAGTCACCCCAAGGTAGAACGAGAGCAGTCCTGTGATCATCAGGAACTTGCCATGGGATCCGCCGTCGATCGCTTCCCAGAATGCCCCCGAGCGAAGCTTCACACCATCGCCGTGTGCTTCGAGTTGCACGTTTCGAGCGGTGGAGCCCTCCCCCCAGTTGGCGAGAACAAACTCATGCTCGCCTGCACCCTTGAACCTCGTGACGTCCCAACGGACGGGACGAATCGGGGAAGACGCCTTGCGAGGCAGGCGGTCGACGGTAGTCACGCGAAGTCTAGCCACCTGTCGAAGCATGCGACCAGTCCACCGGAGGAACGCCCAAACTCGACGCCAGAAGACCGCGCTGACCACGAGTGCAGCGATGGCGAGGACAAACGAGAGCCAACCGGCGGGGTCTCGGTGGAACTCCTTGAACAACCAATCGATCACGAATCCGCACTCTATCTCGGAGAGTTCTCTTCGGATCCCTCTCGTTGCGTCATTTGCTGAACCGGATGGGCCAGCGATCCGCGTCCCGGAAATGCTGCTGACCAGGCGGGCGGCCTCGAGCTCGCTTTTCCCCGATTTGCGTGAGTACGCTTCCCGAGGTGAACGTCCATCAACGACTCTCGCTCGCGATTGCGGTCAGCGATCTCCGCTACTCCGCCGGAAGCCTTCTGGACGCGATCGAGCACCCGAGATCGTGGCCGTTTACACAGTGGGCCACGATGGTCGCATTCGAAGCGCAGAAGCATGTGCGCGACGTTCACCAATGCGAAGTCGAGGCCGGCTGGGAGGAGATGGTGGCGTCCGCGGCGCGTCACGGGGGGAAGTTCTTCGACGGTCGCCGCCGACAGCTGGACAACGTCGTCGAAGACTTCCGCGAACTAACGGAGGCCACTCATAGGGCCTTCTACCCACATGATCGACGGGGTCGCTTCTTTGACTTCCTCCGTAACGACCTCTCGGTCGTGGGAGACGGCCGGGAAGTGGTTCTAACCAACGTAAGCGGTCATTTCATGGTCGGCCTTCCTCCCGATCGTGGCATCGATATGCAGTCTTGGGGCCCGCACCTTGACACACTCGGGGCCGGAATTGGTCAGATCACCCGCGCATTCCTCGGAAACAGTGCCGCGGAGGTTTCCGAGCACGGCAGCCGATCGTCAACTTCGCTGAAGTGGTGGGACGGAAAGGTTGCCGAAGTGAGGTCAGCAATTTTCGGCGGAGAGCTAGACACCGAGCTCGCGATGGCGGTCATCAGCATCCACTCCACCGTGCAGGCAGCGAGGGGGTGGGCTCACGCGGAATGTTGTGCAGACTGCTCCGACGCCTCACTGAAGCACCGGTTCGTAGTTCTCCATCATGCGATCCGATCGCTACATCAGCTGAGTCCGCGCTCGGAGCAACTCGGGCGCACGGCCCAGAAACACCTTGGTGGGATCGTCGAGTCGACCGCTCTCCAGCTTCTCGTCGAGCAACCGTTTCGTCGACTACGGAACGGTTGGTTTCATCTCGGCCTCGGCGATATCGAATCGAAGCTGCCAGCCGACCCGTCGCTGACGGCGCCCGTCGCCGCGTACACGGGCATGGACACGGAAGCCTTCTCAGCAGCTGTGCACCGTGGTTTGGATGAGGTGTCGTGGAGAGTTGGCGACTGGCTGAACGAACCAGGTGCGGACGGAACGACGCTATTCAAGCGCCTCCGTCTCGTCGATGTCACCCGCTAACGAAAGAGCCGCTCACCGGGGCTTCTAGCAGCTGGCGGGAAATATACTGGTTCAGCTCGGGAAACGAACGCCTGAGCCGCGCCCCTCGCCCCGTGATCGAGCCAATGAGGACGCCCCACGAACGAACGAACGAACGATGAGGGCCCCGGTCGGAAGACCGGGGCCTTTTCGTTTTCGGAATGGTTCGGGGCCGGATGCCTCGGGTGCGGCGGTGGCCAAGAGGCGTCTTGCCGCGCTGGGCTCTTCCCTATGCGACGTGAAGGCATTGTCCTCCGGCCGGCGGCGTCTGTACAGTCCCTCACCGGCTCGGCACGCGGATGCTCATGATGGCGAGCGACGCGCTCACCACTGAAGACGCGCGCACCACCGAACACGACGCGCTCAGCACCGAACATCTCGCCACGCACGTCATGTCGCTCGAGGACGCACCGGCGGGCTACGCCATGCCCGAAATCAAGACGCACGGCTGCGTGCGAGCGGTGTTCCAACCACCACCATTCGGAAGCATCCACCCAACGATTTGGAAGGCAAGATCATGAAAGCAGTCGTCTACGAAGGCCCGCGCAAGGTCAGCGTCAACGATGTACCGGACGCCCGCATCGAGCGCCCGACCGACATCCTCGTCCGGATCACGACCACCAATATCTGCGGGTCGGACCTGCACATGTACGAGGGCAGGACCGACTTCGAAACCGGTCGCTGGTTCGGCCACGAGAACATGGGCGAGGTGATCGAGGTAGGCGACGGCGTCGACAAGGTTCGCGTGGGCGACTATGTGGTTCTGCCGTTCAACGTGGCCTGCGGCCACTGCAAGAACTGCGAGCGCGGCTACACGAACTACTGTCTGACCGCACAGCCGAAGCCCGAGTGGGCGGGTGCCGCCTACGGGTTCGCCGACATGGGCCCCTGGGCCGGCGGTCAAGCGGAGCTGCTGCGCGTGCCGTGGGGCGATTTCAACGCGCTCCGCTTGGGAGAGGACGCCCAGGAGAAGCAGGCCGATTATGTGATGCTCGCCGACATCTTCCCGACCGGCTACCACGCAACCGAGATGGCCCATGTGAAGCCGGGCGACCAGACCGTGATCTACGGGGCCGGGCCTGTGGGATGGATGGCTGCGTACTCCGCGATCCTCAAAGGCGCGGGCAGAGTGATGGTCGTGGACCGACACCCCGACCGGCTGAAGAAGATCGAGGAGATCGGGGCCATCCCGATCGACGACTCCAAGGTCGATCCGGTCGAGGCGGTGAACGAGATGACCATGGGACTCGGGGCCGACAACGGATGCGAGTGCGTCGGCTACCAGGCCCACGACCCGGAGGGCCAAGAGGATGTCACGCTGACGCTGAACCGGCTCGTCCAGTCGGTCCGCTTCACCGGAAAGATCGGCGTGGTCGGGGTGTTCGTTCCGCAAGATCCCGGAGCAGCCGATGAGTTGGCGAAGCAGGGCAAAGTGGCCTTCGACTTCGGGCAGTTCTGGTTCCGCGGCCAGAAGCTGGGCAGCGGTCAGTGCCCGGTCAAGCGATACAACCGGGCGCTGCGCGACCTCGTCGCAGGAGGAAAGGCCACACCGTCCATGATCGTGAGTCACGAGCTGTCCCTCGACGAGGCCCCTGGGGCCTACGAGCATTTCGACAAGCGGGATGACGGTTGGACCAAGGTCGTTCTTCACCCGGCGTCGTGACCAACGGGCGGGCCCGCCGATCAGACGGGTACTGGCATCGTTACCCAGTGACGTCGGATCCGTCCGGCTTGAATCGGAGATCGTCGGCGAGGAGGTCGAGTTCGTGCTCGAGACGGTGCTGATCCAGCTCGGTGCGGATCTGTGTCGAGAGGTTCGCGGCGGCTGAGCGGTAGCGGTCGTCGCTGAGCAGGGCGCGGACGGCTGACGCGATCTTCCGCGGGTCCGCGGACGGGCGGAGCACGATCGCAGCACCGGCTCTCGCGGCGATGCCGGCGTTGTCACGTTGATCGCGGCCGAGTGGGATGCAGACGGCGGGGGTGCCTGCTGCCATGGCCTTAATGAGCGTGCCGTGCCCGGCGTGCGTGATGACCGCCGCCGCCTCCGGGAACAGGTCGTGATGCGCGGCGCGCTGGACGACCCGGACGGAAGGGGTGGACGGCACTGACCGTGGGTCGATGGCAGGGCCGGTCGTGACCAGGCCGCGCACTCCGAGCCCGCGCAACGTGTCGAGGGCGGCGATGATGCGGCGAAGCAGATCTTCCTGCCGCATCCAGGTGCTGGAAAGTCCGACGACCACGAGCGGGCCTTCGCCTTCGGGCAGCTGTGTCGGCGGGTCGCCGTCGAGCGGGATGTCGTCGAGGACCGGCCCGGTGTAGACCACGTTCGCTCGACGTCGGGACGGATGATCGAACGCTGTGGCGGTCATGACGAACACCCGGTCAGCCGCGTCCCATTGCTGCCAGACGTCGGTCAGCGGGGGAAGCGACCGACGTGCGCGGGCACGGTTGAGGTCCGGCAGTCCGCCGTTCCAGAGTCGGGAGAACAGGCGGGCACTCAGCGTGTCCCTGGCTCGACCCAGCGGCCCATGTGCGGGCGCAAGGCCGAGGCCGAGGGGCGGGCGATCAGGCGCGGGCCGCACGTCGATGTTCGGTACCAGCACGGCGTGACGAACCCCGGCCGCCTGCGCGCCGACGAGTGCACCGAGCAGCGCGCCGTCGGCCAACACCGCCTCGGCCGGCTGCGCCTCGAGCGCTGCCGTGACGTCGTGCGCGTACCGGTCGGCCGCCCCCGTCACCATACGGTCGCGCACGCGGCGGAACTGCCCGATCGGGGTGCGGCATTCCCAATCCTTGAAGAGATCGTCCTCTCGAGCCGTCGATGCCCGGTTGGGAGCCGTCTGCCAGCGCGCGAAGCGTGCGCCCACAGCGTCCACACCCGCAGCCAGGGTGTCGTCGCCCAGCACCTCCACACGATGACCGCGTTCGACGAGACGGCGGGCGACGCCGAGCATCGGTGGGACGGTGCCGCCGCC
>CALALQ010000282.1 GCA_937925595.1 uncultured Demequina sp.
CGAAGGCGCCGACACGCTGGGCGGCGAGCAGTCCGGCCACATCATTCTCACCGACTACGCAACCACAGGGGATGGTGTCCTCACCTCGCTGGTGCTCACCTCCCAAGTGGCCGTTGCGGGATCCCTCGCCGCGCTGTGCGCAGGCATCGAATCGCTCCCGCAGGTGCTCGTCAACGTCCCCAACTGCGACCGCTCTCGCGTCCACAGCGACTCCGTGCTCGGCGAGGCCGTCGCCAAAGCGAGGGCAGAACTGGGTGACGGTGGCCGCGTGCTGCTCCGCCCGTCGGGCACCGAACCCCTGGTGCGCGTCATGGTCGAGGCGACCACGATGGAGGACGCCCGGCGGCACGCCGACCAGCTGGCTCAGGTGGTGCGAGAGCGGCTCAGCCTCGCATGAGCGCCTGGGACTGGATTGTCCACTTCAGCTCCAACATCGAAGAGATGGTGCTGAGCGCGACAGAGTCTGCCTGGATCTACCTGTGGATCTTCCTGCTGTCCACAATCGACGGCATCTTCCCTGTGGTGCCGTCGGAGTCCGTCGTGATCGCAGCCTCGGCCGCATGGAAGACCGCGGGCACCCCACTGCTGCCGTTCATCTGGATCGCTGCAGCGGCGGGCGCCTGGTGCGGCGACCAGATCGCCTATCAAGTGGGCACCAAGATCCACTTGCGCTCGTTCCGCATGTTCCGCTCGCCCAAGGGACAGCGCACGCTCGACTGGGCCGACCACGCGCTGCATCACCGCGGCGCAGCGATCATCATCGCTGCTCGCTTCATTCCCTTCGGCCGCGTCGCCGTGAACCTCACCGCCGGTTCGCTGAACTTCCCGCGCCGCGCCTTCATGATGTTCGACCTCATTGCCGCCGTCATCTGGGCGAGCTACGCGATGGCGATCGGCATCTGGGCCGCCTCGCTCATCGACAACCTGCTGCTGTCGATCGTCGTTGGCGTTGTTGGCGGCATCGCGCTCGGCTGGCTCATCGATCGCATCCTCGCGAAGCTCGGCGTGAGCGTCCCAGAGGACGACGAGCCTGGGCCCCAAGCCGCGCAGTCCGCGGACTAGCCCGGCTTAGACTCGCGGCATGGCCGATGAACTGACCGGCACCGATGCCGTGGTCTCCTGGGAGACCGCCCGCGAGGCGAACCTCGCTAACTGGAACGATCGCGTCGAGATCCACACCAGCGGCGGCTATGACCTCGATTCCTACCGCCGCGACCCCGCGCATCTTTCGCAGGTGGTGCGGGTGGACCTTGAGGCCCTGCGCCGCTTTCTGCCCGACGCTGTGGCAGGCCTCGACGTCTGTCACCTGCAGTGCCACATCGGCACCGACACGGTCTCGTTGGCGCGAGCCGGGGCCCGGGTGGTGGGGGTGGACTTCTCGCGGCCTGCGCTCGACGCGGCGGCCGCGCTCGCGGCGGACATCGGCGTCGAGGCGGAGTGGGTGCACACGGACGTCCTTGACGCTCGCGCCGCGGTGACCGAGCAGCTTGGCGCGGATCGCACCTTCGACCTCGTCTACACGAGCATCGGCACTGTCGGCTGGCTCAAGGACCTGGACCGCTGGGCGGCGCAGATTGAGGGGCTGTTGCGGCCGGGCGGCCTGTTCTACATCCGCGACGGCCACCCCGCGATGTATGGCCTCGACGAGAACCGCGAAGAGCTCGTGACCGTCTATCGGTACTTCGACACGGGCGAGGCCCAGGTGTGGGACGAGGAAGAGACGTACGCGGGAGAGGGCAAGCTCACCAACACCCGCACCTACGAGTTCCCGCACCCGTTCCGCGAGCTCCTTCCTGCGGTGCTCGGCGCGGGCCTTGAGATCATCGGCTTCGACGAGGGCAAGACACTGCCGTGGCGGTTCTCTGAGTTCATGGTGGAGGGCGAAGACGGCGACTTCGAGCTTCCCGCACATCAGCGCGAGTTGATTCCGCTGACATTTACGCTGGTCGCGCGCAAGCGCTGAAGGGCCGACGCCCGAGCCGTTTCGCCTTTGGTTCTAGCGACAGGCGCCTCCAGGGCAAGGTGCTCTCGGTTTGCGACCGGGCCTGCGGATCCCTTGCTTTGACCCACGCGGGGCCCATATAAACAAACCGGCATGAACGCCGCGACGCGTCGTCGACAAAGTGCAATGCTGCCAGTAAAGTGACAGCGACCAAGCACATCCACTTGGCGTAACTTGGGGGGTATTATGCGCCGTACCTTAGTAGTCATCATCGTAGCCGTGTTGGGGATACTGCTCCCCGCTGGCGCAGCGAGCGCCACTTACTACATTACCGGCTGGCAAACCAATAGTGGGTGGAACTCCCTTGATGGGTGCTCGATTTACCGCAAGTTCAATAATGGTACGTATCCACAGAACTATTCCAGCGTCGCGGCAGACGACTTCCTCTGCAACCGCGATGTGGGTGTTCGGGGTAAAGGCATCAATGGAAGCGGCACGTCATTCGAATACACGAACATCGTTTGGGACAACACGTACGCTAAACAGTCTCGGGCACTTCCAAGCATATTCAACAATATGAAGGTCTACCACGGCGACCACTGAGATGAGCATGAGCTCGCGTTCGGTGGGGCGCTTGATACGTTCGGTTGGGTTTATGACGTGCGTCTGCGCGACGTTGATGCTCAGCGGCTGTGCAGGGGGCGGAACCGGCGATGGGCCGGCTCCTGATGCCCGAGCATTTGCGGCGCAGGCGCGGAAAGATCTTGAAGACGCAACCGCGGGACACGCCAGCGAACACCAATTGACGATTCTGCGGGAAGCCTTCGCAGCTGGTGAGGTGACCTACGATCAGGCCAAAGATGCGACCTACATGGTGATTGAGTGCATTCACGACGCGGGTGGTACGGCGGAGTACGAGGAGAACCGGGATGACTCTGGTTTCGTGATTCCCAACGCCATACTGACGGCGCCCGACGATGACGCACTCGAGGCCATGTCAGCAATTGCCGAACAGTGCAGCAACCGGGAAGCATTTTGGGTCAACAAGTTGTACCAACTCCAGCCGACGTCGCAAGAAACGCGGGATCGCTACTGGTTAGAGCAGGCCCCAGCCATTCGTCAGTGCCTTGAAGATCACGGGTTCCCGACCAGCTCAGACGCGACGCCAAAGGAGTTGCGTGTGCTGGCGCTGCGGGTGTTGGACGAGTCCGGCGGCGAGACCAACTGCGTCGACTAGCCGGTGACCTACAACTTCCTCAGCGACACCGATTCGATCGAGTGGTCCGCGCCCTTGCGCAGGATGATGTGGGCGCGAGAGCGCGTAGGCGCAATGTTGCGCACCAGGTTGGGAGCGTTGATCGTGTCCCAGATCTGTCCCGCGCGAGCCACCGCGGCTTCGTCGCTCAGCGACGCGTACGTGTGGAAGTAGGAGTCCGGGCGGGAGAACGCGGTGCGTCGCAGCTCGAGGAACCGCTCGATGTACCAGCGGCGCACATCCTCGGGGTCGGCGTCCACGTAGATCGACACATCGAAGTAGTCGCTTACCGCGTGACTGAAGCCGCCCTCCGTGCGCCGGTACGGAGGGGCGAGCACGTTGAGACCTTCAATGATGAGAACGTCGGGTCGGCGCACAGTGATGACAGCGTCGGGCACGATGTCATAGGTGATGTGTGAATAGACGGGCGCGGTGACCTCGTCGGCGCCGGACTTCACTTCCCAGATGAAGGAGCGCAGGGCGCGCCGGTCGTAGGACTCGGGGAAGCCTTTGCGCTGGAGCAGCCCGCGTTCCTCGAGCACGACATTGGGGTACAGGAAGCCGTCCGTGGTCACGAGCTCCACGCGCGGGGAGCCGGGCCAGCGCGCCATGAGTTCGCGCAGCACTCGCGCCGTCGTGGACTTTCCCACCGCTACCGAGCCGGCGATGCCGATGACGAAGGGCGTGCGCGACGCGCGCTCGCCAAGGAACTCGCTGGTCGCGTCGTGAAGACGCCCCGTGGCCTCTGAGTACAGATCGAGCAGTCGCGACAGCGGCCGGTAGATGGTGTCCACCTCGACCAGGTCGATGGGGTCGCCAAGGCCGCGAACGCGAGCGATGTCCTCTTCCGTGAGGGGCAGGGGCGTCGATGCGGCGAGCGCGGCCCACTGCTCGCGACCGAGCGTAAGGAACGGTGTCTGGGGTCGCTCGCTCACCGCACCATTGTGGCGCACCGCGCGCTGTGACCGGTGCCAGCAGGGTGTTCGCGCGCCGGGAACTAGACTGGACCGCATGTGCGGAATCGTCGGATACGTCGGGTCTGGCGCTGCCAGCGCACGTCCTGAGGGCGTGGTCATGGAAGGGCTGTCGCGGCTCGAGTATCGCGGATACGACTCCGCTGGCATCGCTGTGGTGACCGACAACGAGGAGCGCCTCGATGTCGCCAAGCGCGCGGGCAAGCTCGTGAACCTTGCGAAGGCGCTTGCGGACAACCCCCTGCGTGAGGGCACTGCCGCGATCGGTCACACGCGCTGGGCCACGCACGGCGCCCCCACGGACGCGAACGCACACCCGCACCTCGCCGCCGGTGGTCGCATCGCGATCATCCACAACGGCATCATCGAGAACTTCGCCACGCTGCGCGCCGAGCTCCAGGCAGAGGGCATCATCTTCCAGTCGGAGACGGACACCGAGGTGGCGGGCCACCTGCTCGCTCGCGAGGTGGAAAACGGCAAGAGCCTGACCGACGCTATGCGAACCATCGTGCGCAGGCTTGAGGGCGCCTTCACTCTCCTTGCGGTCGACGCACGCGAGCCGCACGTCGTCGTGGGAGCCCGCCGCAACAGCCCGCTCGTGGTGGGCCTTGGCGAAGGGGAGAACTTCCTCGCGAGTGACGTCGTGGCGTTCATCGCGCACACGCGCGAGGCGCTCGAGCTGGGCCAGGACGAGGTCGTGGAGATCACCCCGGACGCGGTGGTGGTCACTGACGCGAACGGCGATGTCGTGGAGCGCGAGCCCTATCACGTGGACTGGGATGCGGAGGCTGCACAGAAGGGCGGCTTCGCGACCTTCATGGAGAAGGAGATCTTCGAGGAGCCCGCGGCCGTCGCTGACACCCTCCGCGGTCGCATCGACGAGCGCGGCAAGCTGCATCTCGATGCGGGCATGATCGACGACTCCGTGCTCAATGCCGTCGACAAGATCGTCATCATCGCGTGCGGCACCGCGGCCTACGCCGGCATGGTGGCCAAGTACGCGATCGAGCACTGGACCCGCATTCCCGTCGAGGTGGAGCTCGCCCACGAGTTCCGTTACCGCGACCCCGTCGTAAACATCCGCACGCTTGTGGTGGCCATCAGCCAGTCCGGCGAGACGATGGACACGATCATGGCCGTGCGCCACGCCCAGCAGCAGGGCGCGAATGTGGTCGCGATCGTCAACGCCCAGGGCTCGACGATCGCCCGCGAGGCGGACGCCGTTCTGTATACGCGCGCCGGGCCGGAGATCGCGGTGGCCTCGACCAAGGCCTTCGTCGCGCAGATCACCGCGTCGTACCTGCTCGGCATCTACCTCGCGGAACTGCGCGGCAACAAGTTCCCTGATGAGATTGCCGCGCTGCTCGCGCACCTCGACGACATCCCGGCGAAGATTCAGTGGATCATCGACTCGTCGGAGACCGTGCGCGCGGTGGCGAAGAGCCTCGCCAATGAGCGCACCGTGCTGTTCCTTGGCCGCCACGTGGGCTACCCCATCGCCATGGAGGGCGCGCTCAAGCTCAAGGAGCTTGCGTACATCCACGCGGAGGGCTTCGCCGCAGGTGAGCTCAAGCATGGCCCCATCGCGCTCGTCGAAGAGGGACAGCCGGTGGTGATCGTGCTGCCAAGCCCGCGCGGACGAGAGTCGCTGCACTCCAAGGTCGTGAGCAACGTCCAGGAGGTTCGTGCTCGCGGCGCCCGCACTTTCGTCATCGCGGAAGAGGGCGACACGGTTGCTGCGGAATATGCGGAGCAGGTCTTCTACGTCCCCAAGGCGCCGGTGCTCATGCAGCCGCTGCTCGCGGTGGTGCCGCTTCACCTGTTCGCTCTCGAGCTCGCGACGGCCAAGGGCCACGACGTGGACCAGCCGCGCAATCTCGCCAAGTCTGTGACGGTGGAATAGCCAGTGGCGATCCTCGGGCTCGGCATCGACGTAGTGGCCATCAGCCGCTTCGAAGAGGCGACCGAACGCTCTCAGGGCTTCATCGAGCGCGTCTTCACCGAGTCGGAGCGCGACCGCTCGGTCGCAAGCCTTGCCGCCCGCTGGGCCGCCAAGGAGGCGCTAGCGAAAGCGCTCGGAAGCCCTGGCGGGCTCGTGTGGCACGACGCAGAAGTGGTGAGCGAAGCGTCGGGCCGCCCCACACTGGTGGTGAAGGGAACTGTCGCCGCCCGGGCCGCGGAACTGGGGATCACCTCGTTCCATCTATCGCTATCGCACGACGCGGGGATCGCCTCCGCGGTCGTGATTGGGGAGGGGCCATGAGCCGCCTAGCCGTTCGCATTGACTACAGCGCGATCACCGACAACGTGGTGACGCTCAAGAAGCGCGCGGCTGGTGCCGCGCTCATGGCCGTCGTGAAGTCCGACGCCTATGGGCACGGACTCGTGGAGGCCGCCAAGGCCGCGCGAGCAGGCGGTGCCGAGTGGCTCGGCGTCGCCCAGCCCGATGAGGCGATCGAGCTGCGCATCGCGGGCGACACCGGCCCCATCCTCACGTGGCTCTACGGCGCGGAGGTTCCTGCTCAGGAGCTCATTGCCGCGAATGTCGACCTGTCCGTCTCATCGCCGGATGTGCTTGGCGTGATCGTCTCCGCCGCTCGCGAGATCCGCTCCGTGGCGCGCATCCACCTGTGCGTCGACACAGGGCTTGGGCGCGAGGGCTGCTCACCCGCGGCGCTCGACGGACTCATGGGACTCATTGCCGCCGCGCAGCGAGAGGGGCTCGTGAAGCTCGTGGGCATCTGGTCGCACTTCGCGTGGGCGGATCAGCCGGGCCATGCGACCATCGAGGCGCAGGCGGAGGTGTTCCGCTCTGCTGCGGTGCGACTCGAGGAGCACGGTCTCGAGGTGGAGGTGCGCCACATCGCGAACTCCGCTGCGACGCTCACCCGCCCGGACCTGCACTTCGATCTGGTGCGCCCCGGCATCGCCGTGTATGGCCTCCCTCCCGTCGAGGACCCTGACGGCAACGACTGGGGACTGCGTCCCGCGATGTCCGTCACCTCTGAACTGGTGCTCGTGAAGGACGTTCCTGCGGGTCAGGGCGTGAGTTACGGCCACGAGTACGTCACCCCCATTCCCACGACCCTTGGACTTGTCGCGGCGGGCTACGGCGACGGCATCATCCGCGCCGCAGGCAACTCCGCCGAGGTGGAGATCCGCGGCCGCCGCTACACCATCGCGGGTCGCGTGTGCATGGATCAGTTCGTCGTGGACCTTGGCCCCGTCACCGAATGCGTGGTGGGAGACACGGTCACGCTCATCGGTCCAGGTGGCCCCTCCGCCCGGGATTGGGCCGACGCTGTGGGAACCATTGACTACGAGGTGATCTGCCGCTTTGGCGGGCTGAGGCCAAAGGTGTCAGCGTGAGCATTGTGGTGAGGGACGCGGAGGCGATGCGCGCCTTCGCGAAGGACGTGGTGGCTCCGGTTGTGCGGCCCGGCGATCTGCTGCTCTTGAGCGGCGACCTGGGCGCGGGCAAGACGACGTTCACGCAGGGGCTTGGCGAGGCGCTTGGCGTGCGCGGGCACGTCGCGAGCCCCACATTCATCATCGCCCGCACGCATCCCAGCCTCGTTGACGGCCCTGCGCTGATCCATGTGGACGCGTACCGCCTTGGCTCGTTGGCGGAACTTGACGACCTTGACCTCGATGCGACTCTTGAGGACTCCGTGACCGTCGTGGAGTGGGGAGAGGACAAGGCGGAGGCGCTCGCGGACGATCGCCTGCTCATCCGCATCGAGCGAGAGCGCGGCGGAGACTTCGATCCGGAGAACCCTGACGGCGGCGACCGCATCGTGACGCTCATCGGCCACGGCGAGCGCTGGGCCGGCATTGACCTTGGCGAGGCCGCGGAGGTGGCGCAGTGATCCTCACCATCGACACCTCGGGAGCGATCTTGGTCGCGGCCGTCGAGGGCGCGACCGTCATCTCCGAGCGCACCGAGTTCGCCCCGCGCGGCCACGCCGAGCTGCTTGCCGGCATGGTCAAGGAGGTGCTCGACGACGCGCGCGAGCGTCCCGAGCGCATTGTGGTGGGCACCGGGCCCGCCACCTTCACGGGGCTGCGCGTGGGCCTCGTCACCGCTCGCACCCTTGGCTTTGCATGGGGCGTGCCCGTCGAGGGAGTGTGCTCTCTCGACGCGATCGGCGCCGTCCACGGCACATGCACCGTCGTGACGGACGCTCGGCGCAGAGAGGTCTACTGGGCCCGCTACGAAGACGGGCTGCGCGTGGACGGCCCCGCCGTGTGCGCTCCCGCCGACGTCCCCGTCGCCGGCGACGTGTTCGGCCGCGGGGGACCGCTCTACCCTGACGTCTTCGCGAACGCGACCGCCGCCGACCCCACCCCGCTGGGACTGGTGAAGGCGGCGGAAGCCGCGAGAGCGTCGGGCAGTGACATGGCAACTGAGCCGCTGTACCTCAGGCGACCCGACGTGCATGGGGTGCCGGGAGCGTGATCACGCTGCGGGACCTCTCCGAGGCGGACCTGACGTGGGTTGCCGAACGTGAGGTGGAGATCTTTGGCCCGGCCGCATGGTCCGAGTCGCTCATTCGCGACGACTGGGCGTACGGCGGGAAGCGCTACAGGGGCGCGGAGCTTGACGGTGAACTCGTGGGGTACGCGGTCTACGGCTTCGACGGCGACGCGTTCAACCTCATGAACATCGCCGTGGTGCCACGTGCGCGACGTGCCGGCGTTGGCCGGGCGCTCATGGAGGACTTCCTTGCGGAGGCGGCGGCCGTGGGTGCTCCCGATGCGTGGCTCGAGGTGTCCGTCGAGAACCCCGCGGCGCTCGCGCTGTACCGGGCGCACGGGTTCGAGGACGTGCGGATCCGCCCGCGCTACTACCAGCCGGAGGACCACGACGCCCTGGTCATGCGCCGCCGCATGCCCCCGCCACGCCCTGCGTCCGCACGGCAAATCGCGGAGGTGGAGGGTTCGTGAACGTGAAGGTCCAGGTGTACCGCTGGCCGGCATCGCGCCGCGCGGATTTGCCGTGCGGACGCAGGGGCTCGTGGGTGTGGATGACGAATAGGGTTGGCTGATGCTGGTACTGGGAATCGAATCGACGTGCGACGAGACGGGTGTGGCGCTCGTGCGCGGCACGGAGCTCATCGCTGACGTCACCGCGTCGTCGATGGACGAGCACGCCCGCTTTGGCGGCATCGTGCCGGAGGTGGCCTCTCGAGCGCACCTCGAGGCGTTCGTTCCCACGCTCGAGGAGGCGCTGTCGCGTTCCGACGTGGCGCTGGGCGACGTGGACGCGATCGCCGTCGCGTCCGGCCCCGGACTGGTGGGCTCGCTCACCGTTGGCGTCTCCGCAGCCAAGGCGCTGTCCCTCGCGCTGAACAAGCCGCTCTACGGCGTGAATCACGTGATCGGCCACGCCGTCGTCGATGAGTTGGTGCACGGCGAGTTCCCCGACCGCACCATGGCGCTCGTCGTAAGCGGCGGACACACCTCGCTGCTGCTCATCGACGACATCGCCACGGGAGTCACGGAGCTCGGCCACACCCTCGACGACGCCGCGGGCGAGGCGTTCGACAAGGTGGGTCGCCTGTTGGGCCTGCCGTACCCCGGGGGCCCGCACATCGACCGTCTCGCTCGCGAAGGCGACCCCGAGTCGATCCGCTTCCCGCGCGCCCTCACCGCCCCAAAGGATCAGGCCAAGCACGCCTACGACTTCTCCTTCAGTGGCCTCAAGACCGCGGTCGCCCGCTGGGTGGAGAACTGCCGCAACAGCGGTCGAGAGGTGCCGGTGGCCGACGTTGCGGCAAGTTTCGCAGCCGCCGTCGCCGACGTGCTGGTCGCCAAGACCCTTCACGCGTGCCAGGAGCACGGGGTCGAGACGCTCGTGATCGGCGGCGGCTTCAGCGCCAACTCGCAGCTGCGAGAGCTTGCGCAGGCGCGTGGAGAGGCCGCAGGAATCGATGTGCGCATCCCGCCCATCCGCTACTGCACGGACAACGGCGCGATGATTGCGGCGCTGGGATCCGCCCTGGTGCGACGCGATGTGCGCCCGTCCCCGCTGAACCTGGGGGTGGACTCTTCCATGCCATTGGGTACCGTGTTCGCATGAAAGGCGCCGTTGCCGTGGGGTTGGTCATTCTCCTGGCGGCAGTGGGCGCGGGCTGGTACGTGATGTCCCTCGTCGAGGACGCACCCGCCCCAAACCCAGGCGTCAGCGATCCCGCGAGCACAGCGTCGGGCACCGCGAGCCCCTCCCCAAGCCCCACCCCGGACGCGTGGGAGGAAGCGCTCGAGCTTGCTGCCTCGCTGTCGGTTGAGCAGGCCGCGGGAAGCGTCATCATGCCGGACATCTCCAGCGATGGACCCCAGGCCGCGGCGAAGCTCGTGAAGTCGCGGCACCTTGCCGGCGTGCTCATCATGGGCGGCGCGGTCAACAGCGAGGCGGACGTCAAGGCGCTCACCGCGGCGCTCGCCCAGGCGGACCCTGACCGCGGCTGGCCCATCATGATCGCCACGGACCAAGAAGGCGGGATCGTGCAGCGCCTGCAGCCGGTGCTCGGCTACACGAGCGCTTTCATGGCCGCGGGCGCCAACGGCGACGAACAGCAGATTCGCGATTATTACGCGGGCCTCGGCGCCGAGATGGCCGAGCTGGGTTTCACGATGGACATGGCGCCGGTCGCCGACGTCACGCTCGGCACCAAAGACCCCACCATTCGCACGCGCGCGGCAAGTTCGCGGCCCGACGCTGTGGCCAAGGTCGTCGGGGCCGCGTGGCAGGGTCTTGCGGCCGGGGGAGTGACGCCCGTGATCAAGCACTTCCCCGGGCACGGGTCAGTGACGCAGGATTCGCACCGGGTGCTTCCCGTCCAGAAGAAGTCCATCGGCAAGCTCGAGCAGTCCGACCTGCTGCCCTTCGCGACGGCGGTCCGCGAGGGCGCGCCCGCGGTGATGATGGGCCACATCCAGGTCAGCAAGTGGGGCAAGGCGCCCGCCTCCGTGAACCCCAAGGCGTACAAGTACCTGCGCGAGGAGTTGGGCTTCGAGGGGCTTGCGGTGACGGACGCCATGAACATGAAGGCGATCACCGACCGCTACGGCCCCGGCAAGGCGGCCGCGACCGCGGTGAAGGCTGGCGCGGACCTGGTGGT
This sequence comes from uncultured Demequina sp., assembly GCA_937925595.1. Next base: position 11,296 of record CALALQ010000282.1, read on the forward strand.
GATGCCCGCGAATCTCGACAAGGCGATCGACGGGATCGTGAATGCTGTGGAGAAGGGCACGCTGAAGCGAGAGCGGCTCAATGAGGCGGCAGCGCGGGTCATCATCACAGCGAGGGCTCAGGCGCAGACCGCGCCGTCGGGGACGTCCCGCACTGCTCAGTTCGTGGAGGGATCGATCGTGGTCGCCGCCAAGAACTGCGAGGCGCTCATCGGCAAGCAGGTCACGATCAAGGGCGGCACCTCCGGTCAGCGCGAGACGCTCGAGAAGGCCCTCGCGGATCGCGGAGTCGAGGTCGGCAGCGGCGGCACGACCATCCTGCTCGTCGAGGGCGATCGCGGTCATGGCACGGCCGACGTGGTGGTCGCGACGGGAGGTCCCTGGGGCCTTCCCAACTCGAAGGCGCAGACCTACGTGGCGACGTGGGGCGCCGGGGGTGCGCAGCTCAGGGCGCTCGCGGCCGTGCTGTCTGGCGATGTCGCGCCGCGCGGCACCTGGCCCGTCTCTGTGAAGCTGCCCTACGGCACCTGCAACTAGCAGTACCGTTCTGGGCGTGGCGTCCTACTTCGCGGGCCTTGGCCTGATGCTGTCGCTCATCGTCGCGATCGGCGCGCAGAACCTGTTCGTGCTGCGCCAAGGGCTGCGCCGTGAGCACGTGGCGCTCGTGGTCGCGATCTGTGCGGTATCCGACGCCGCGCTCACCATCGCGGGAGTCGCGGGCATGGGAGCGATCGTCAGCTCCAACCCGGCCCTGGTCACGGGAGTGCGGTGGGCCGGCGCCGCGTTCCTTGTGGTCTATGGCCTCATGGCGGCGCGGCGCGCGTGGCGGCCCAAGGCACTGAAGTCCGACGCTGAGGCGGGTTCGGCGGCCAAGGCGAGTGCAGCGTCGGTCGCCTTGACGTGCCTTGCCCTCACCTATCTGAACCCGCACGTGTACCTCGACACGGTGTTCCTCATGGGCACTGTCGCGTCGAACCATGCGGCGCCGTGGGTGTTCACGGTGGGGGCGATCACCGCGAGCGTGGTGTGGTTCACGGCGCTGGGCTACGGGGCCAGGGCGCTTGCGCCGGTGCTTGCCACGCCGCGAGCCTGGCGCATCCTCGACGCCATCATCGCGGTGGTGATGGTCGTGCTTGCGGTGACTCTCGTGCTTGGCGTCTAGACCGGCGAGCAGATGAGGGCGCTGTGGCGCCCGGCGATGCGAGTGAGAATCACGGTTGCCGCGCCGTCGCCGGAGAGCTTGAGCTGTTTGCGCAGTCGAGCCGGGTCCACGTCGACGCCGCGCTTCTTGATCTCGACTGTGCCCACTCCGCGCGCCCTGAGCGCCGCTGCGAGCTTCTTGACGTCGAACGGCATGGACTCCTTGACTTCGAACCACCGCGCGAACGGGGTGGGGGTGGGGGAGTCCGCGGTCAGGTACGCGATCGTGGGATCGACCAGGCCGGCACCCAGCTCGTCCGCAAGGGTGCCCACGAGGCCGGCACGGATGACCGCGCCGTCCGGCTCTGCGAGGAACCGGCCCAACTCTCGCGGCTCCCCGCGATGCGTGTCCCCGGCCAGCTCATTTGCCATGCCATGGGAGATGACGAGCGCGTTGTGTCCGATGCGGCTCGCGAGCGGACCGCACCACAGGCCCAGTTCCACCACATCGCCGCCGACGCTCACCCACTGCGCCTCCGCATCGGGAGGGAGCGCGTCGTGCGGAATGCCGGGGCCGAGCTTGAGGCCCAGCGCGGGGAACTGGTCGCGCAGTTCGAGCAGCGCGGCAAGCGACGGCGAGTAGTCCTGGGGAGAGTGGCGGCGGCCGCGCTCACTCCGCCTCGCCGGATCCGCGAAGACGCCGTCCACCTCCACGCCCCGCACGGTGGCGAGGCCGTCCGCGTGGACCACCACAGCGTCGGGCCAATGGCGCAGATTGTGATCGGCGAGCACAGCCGTCGCCTCGTCGACCTCGAACGCGACGACTCCCAGCCCCAGCGCGGCGAGTGCCATCGCGTCCGCGCCGAGCCCGCACGTGAGATCCGCAACGCGCGTCAAGCCTGCGTCGCGATACCTGGCGGCGTGCAGCGCCGCAACCTGCAGCCGCGTTGCCTGCTCCAGGCCCGCCTGACTGAACGCCATGCCCGGCGCGAACTCGCCGAACTTGGCCTTAGCGTCGGCCCGCAGTCGCGCCTGGGTGAGGGCCGCGGTGACCAGTTCCGCGGGCACTCCATCGGCGCGCAAAGACTGCCCGACGCTCAAAGCGGTTGTGGCGTCGTAGTCACCAATAGCGTCGGCGAGGGCTCTGCAGTCTGCGCTCACGGCGAGGCGAGCGTCCGCGGCGTCCATGGGGCCATCGTTTCACGGGACGCGAACGTGGGGCGTCAGCGCCGCGACGTATTAGCACTCGCCCGGTGAGAGTGCTAGATTGGATTCGCTCCTCATGGAGCACGCGCGCCGGTCGCATGACCCCCGCGACGGCATCGCCGGGCGCCCCAGTTTTGTCAGCAACGAGTGGAAGGTGAGGTCCGCAGTGTCGGTCTCAATCAAGCCTCTTGAGGACAAGGTTGTGGTGAAGGCCGCTCAGGCCGAGACGACCACGGCTTCTGGCCTCGTGATCCCGGACACCGCCAAGGAGAAGCCCCAGGAGGGCGAGGTCGTGGCAGTCGGACCGGGTCGCATCGACGACAACGGCAACCGCGTCCCGCTGGACGTCAAGGTTGGCGACAAGGTCATCTACAGCAAGTACGGCGGCACCGAGGTCAAGTACGCGGGCGAGGAGTACCTCATCCTCTCCGCGCGCGACCTGCTCGCCGTTGTTGGCTGAGCATTCTTAACGACGAGGGGCCCGCAGGCGATTGCCTGCGGGCCCCTCGTCGTTGTGTCGCCTAGCTGGCGCGCTTCAGGCGGCCAGCGAGAAGAGCGTGACGCTCGTCCTCGCTGAGGCCACCCCATACCCCGAAAGGCTCACGCGCTGTGAGCGAGCGCTCGCGGCACATGTCCAAGACGGGGCAGCGGGCACAGAACTTCTTGGCGGCTTCTGCCCTGCGGCGCCTTGCGGCTCCGCGCTCGCCCTCAGGGTGGAAGAACAGTTCCGGGTCTGCCTCTCTGCAGGCCCCTTCGTACTGCCACTCCCACTGGTCCTGGGTCGGTGCAGGCAATTTGGCCACCGTGTCCATAAAGCCCCCTTTTCGGGCCAGGTGGTCCGGGCTCCGTTGCCGTGGACCACATTGGTACATACACCGTAAAGCGGACGTTTCTCCAACGTCAAACCTCAACGTTGAGGGACCGTCTACACCCATTCCTACCGCGTCCCCGCCGGTCTGCCAACCCCCAATTTCTGGGGCTTATTCGGGACTGGACGGGCCTGTAGAATCGTGCAATGATGCCCGCCCCGAATGACCCTTTCGGCTTCACCGGACTCACCTACGACGACGTTCTCCTCCTTCCCGGCGAGAGCGATGTCATCCCCTCCGAGGTCGACACCACTACCCGTCTGACCCGTGAGCTGAACATCCACATCCCGCTGCTTTCCGCGGCGATGGACACCGTCACGGAGTCGCGGCTCGCCATTGCCCTGGCCCGTCTAGGCGGCATCGGCGTGCTGCACCGCAACCTGTCGATTCAGGACCAGGCGCACCAGGTGGAGATCGTCAAGCGATCCGAATCGGGCATGATCACGGACCCCGTCACGGTGGGGCCCGACGCGACGCTCGCCGAGCTCGACGCGCTGTGCGCCAAGTACCGCGTCTCCGGACTGCCGGTGGTCGACGACGACAACCGACTCGTTGGCATCATCACCAACCGTGACCTGCGCTTCGTGAACCCCAATGAGTTCGCCACGCGCCGCGTTGCCGAGCAGATGACGCCCATGCCGCTCATCACCGGGCACGAGGGCATCTCCAACGCCGACGCCTCAGAGCTGCTTGCCAAGAACCGCGTCGAGAAGCTTCCCCTCGTCGACGACGACGGGCGCCTTACGGGACTCATCACCGTCAAGGACTTCGTCAAGACGGAGAAGTATCCGCTCGCGTCGAAGGACGCGGAGGGTCGCCTGCTGGTCGCCGCCGCCGTTGGCTTCTACGGCGACGCCTGGGAGCGCGCGACGGCGCTCGTCGAGGCGGAGGTTGACGTGCTCGTTGTCGACACCGCCCACGGCCACGCTCGCGCAATGATCGACATGATCCGCCGCCTCAAGACCGATCCCGCCACCCGCCACGTCCAGGTGATCGGCGGCAATGTCGCGACCCGTGATGGAGCGGCCGCCCTCGTTGAGGCAGGCGTTGACGCCGTGAAGGTTGGCGTTGGCCCTGGTTCGATCTGCACCACGCGAGTGGTCGCCGGCGTGGGCGTCCCGCAGATCACGGCCGTCTATGAGGCCGCAGTCGCCGCCACTCCCCAGGGCGTCCCCGTGATCGCCGACGGTGGCCTGCAGTACTCCGGCGACATCGCCAAGGCGCTCGTCGCGGGTGCGTCCTCCGTGATGCTCGGCTCGCTGTTCGCGGGCTGCGAGGAGACCCCTGGAGACCTGGTGCTGGTCAACGGCAAGCAGTTCAAGAGCTACCGCGGCATGGGCTCGCTTGGCGCGATGGCCTCTCGCGGTCGTGTCTCCTACTCCAAGGACCGCTACTTCCAGGCCGACGCTCCGAGCGACGACGACCTCATCCCCGAAGGCATCGAGGGCCGCGTTCCCTACAAGGGCCCACTGTCCTCCGTGGTGCGCCAGCTCGTTGGCGGCCTTGGCCAGTCGATGTTCTATGTGGGCGCTCGCTCCATTGAGGAGCTGCAGGCCAAGGGTCAGTTCGTGCGCATCACGCCGGCGGGACTCAAGGAGTCCCACCCGCATGACGTGCAGATCACGGTCGAGGCCCCCAACTACTCCGGCCGCAACTGACCCACCCGCCTCGCCGGTTTAGGCAACTCACATGCACCCCGCGGGGTGGGCGCGGCCCGTTTAGGCAACTCAGTTGCACCGTACGGGGTGAGCGCGCTCCGTTTAGGCAACCCAGTTGCACCTCAGACCTTGGTGAAACACGGAACCGGATCTCCGGGCGCATGGGATCTCGAAGTGCACGTGACGTGCCTAAAGCGCGGTCGAAGGCGCCTTGAAGTCCAAGTAACGTGCCTAAACCGCGGTCGAAGGCGCCTTGAAGTGCAAGTAACGTGCCTAAACCGGGTTGGGGGTTACGGGTAGAGGCCGCGCAGGCGGTGGGCTTCCGTGACTCGCTGCACCGCAAGCACAGTGGCCGCCTCGCGGTAGGTCAGCCCGCGATCGCCAGCAAAGGCGACGACGTCCCTCCACGCCTTGGTCATGCGCTCTTTGAGGCGAGAGTTGACTTCCGCCTCTCGCCACTGGAACGCCATGTTCGCCTGCACCCACTCGAAGTAGGAGACGATCACACCGCCGGAGTTCGCGAGGATGTCCGGCACCATGGTGATGCCACGATCGTTGAGAATTGCGTCCGCCGCCTTGGTGGTGGGGCCGTTTGCGCCCTCGACCACGATGCGCGCCTTGACGTCGTGGGCGTTCTCGGCGGTCAGGACTCCCTCAAGAGCTGCCGGCACGAGCACGTCGACGTCGAGCGTGAGCAGGTCCGCACCGGGAATGGGCTCCGCGCCGTCGAAGCCGATGACCGAGCCCGTCGTGTCGACGTGACGGCACAAGGCGTTGATGTCGATACCGTTCGGGTTGTAGATCGCCCCATCGATATCGGAGACTGCGCGAACGGCGACCCCAGCGTCGGCCAGGAAACGGGACGTGTCCCGGCCCACTTTGCCGAAGCCCTGAACCGCGGCGCTCGCGGTCGAGGTCGATAGGCCCTCGGCCTCCATGGCGAGGATCGCGATGTGGGCCACGCCGCGTGAGGTCGCGGCGGCGCGGCCCAGCGAGCCGCCAAGGCTCACGGGCTTGCCCGTGACGACGCCGGGAACGGTGTGGCCCACCGCCGTCGAGTAGGTGTCCATCATCCACGCCATGGTCTGCTCATTGGTACCCATGTCGGGCGCGGGGATGTCCACCTCGGGGCCGATGATCGGCAGGATCTCCGAGGTGTAGCGCCGCGTGACGCGCTCCAACTCAATCTGCGAGTGTGCGCGCGGGTCAATGGCGACACCGCCCTTCGCGCCGCCGTAGGGAACGTCGACGAGCGCGCACTTCCACGTCATCCACATGGCGAGCGCGCGCACCTCGTCGAGGTCCACGTGCGGAGAGAAGCGCAGTCCGCCTTTGGCGGGACCGCGGGAGAAGTTGTGCTGGACTCGGTAGCCGAGGTAGACGGCGGTGCTGCCGTCCTCTCGACGCAGCGGGATGCTGACCGCCATCTCGCGGCGTGGCGAGCCCAGCATCTGGTGAGTGCCGTCGTCGTAGCCAAGGTGCTCGACGGCAGCGGCAAGTTGCGCGTGTGCATCGGCGAGGGGACCCTCACCGACTGAAGGTGACCACGTCATTGTGACCTCTTTCGACCCTAACGAATCTACTCCAGGTCGAGCACTGCAAATGCACGCACAGGGAAGGTCCCGAAGCCCTCGATGGCGGGCGGAGCGGCGGTGAAGGTGGCCCCCGACGCGGGCAGCTCGTCAAGCCGCGTCAAGTGCTCCACGACATGCACGCCGGCAGCAAGAAAACCGGTGTGAGCAGGGCGTTCACCGCCTGACTCGGTGTCGTCGATGTTGAGGGAGTCGATGCCCACGAGCGCCGCCCCAGCCTCAATCAGCGCCGGCACCGCGTCGCGGTCGAGGAAGGGCGCGCCCACGCCGTATTGCGGTGTTCCAAAGTGCCGGTCCCAGCCCGTGTGGATCAGCACGGCCGCGCCGCGCACATCGCGATCGGCGAAGGCCAGCGGTCCGATTCCGCGACGGGCGGGGGTCCACGCATCCGCCAGGTGAAAGACCTCGGCGCGAAGGCCCACGAGCGTCGACAGGTCCAGTCCGGCCAGGTCTGTGCTGCCTTCGTAGCGGTGCCACGGCGAGTCGAGATACGTCCCGGTGTTGCCCAGCAGGGTGATGGTGTCCATCGCGAACTCGGTGCCTGGCGCGTAGCGCAGTCGCGAGTCTTCGCGCGTCAGGTATGGCGAGATCGTGGGTTCCGGCAGTCCCGGGTAGGTGACGAGGCCGTCACGAATGACGTGGGACAGGTCCACCACGCGCTGGCCCGACGCTGTGCCCGGCTCCGCGGCAGCGGTCGCCACCCCACGGCTTCCCTTGTGGGGCTCGTTGACGATGTCGAAGCGGGTGAAGTCCACGGAGCCGACGAGGGCCAGTCCCAAGTGCCGCACCAGGAGTGCCGCGACCTCGTCGCGCGTGACATCCGCGTGTGGCACGTCCAGCCGGAAGCCCTCACCCTCCAGCCGCCCGCCGTTGGCGAACGCGATGTGGAAGTCGAGGTGCGCCCGGTATTCGGTCATGCAGGGACTACCGCGTGGCAGATGGGCCATTCGGGGCTGGGGAAGTCGTCGGTCACGCCGCGGCTCTTGAGCCAACTGGTGAACTCCGTGGCCCACACGCGATGCGCCTCGACTTCCTGATCGTGGAGGTCGGCGAGTTCGACGGTCGCCAGGGTGGGGTAGCGGCCGGCGATCGCGTGCACCAGGTCCAGGGTCGCGAGCACGTCGGCGTCCGCGGCGTGCAGTTCATCAGCCACCACGGTCACGCCATAGGTGCCGCACATGTCGATGAGCTTGCGCTTGCCGCGGCGCCACCGGTCAAGGTGACGGTCGAGCACCAGCGGGTCCACCACGGGACGCACTCCACTGGGCAGGCGCTCGGCGAGCGTCGGCAGCCCGTGCCGCGCAAGTTCGGACTCGAGGATCGTGAGGTCGTACTGGACGTTGAAGCCCACTACGGGAATCCCGGCGCTGAGCGCTTCGGCGAGGATATTCGCGATCTCAGCCAGAGCGTCGGCCGGCTGCATGCCATCCATCTGGGCCATCGCTGTGGTGATGCCGTGCACGTCGGTGGCGCGCTCGGGAATGGGGACGCCAGGATCAATGAGCCACGTGCGCTGCGAGATCTCGCTTCCCGTGCGCGTGATGAGAGCGGCCGTGACGATGCGATCGTGCAGGGGCGAGACGCCCGTCGTTTCGGTGTCAAAGCCCACCATGGGTCCGTCTAGCCAACTCATGCTCCAAGGGTGGCACGAGCCACTGACACGGGCGCGGTGCCGCGCCAATCTGGGGACAACGGTCCTGCGCGCCTCGGAACGCTCCGCACGGACCGTGTGACTGGAGTGACGCATGGGGCAGCGTTTATGGCCCGACGCTGTCTCACCTGTCACTTCCGTCTCACCGTCCGTGCGGAGCGTTCTGGTGGGGCCCGCGCTGGGGACCACGCTGGGCCCGACGCTGGGGCCGGCCACGCGTCCCCGGTAGGCTGGGCAGGTGAGCAACGAGATCGAGATCGGCCGCGGAAAGCGCGGCCGCAGGGCGTATTCCTTCGACGACGTGGCCGTGGTGCCGTCTCGCCGCACTCGCGACCCTCAGAACGTCTCGCTGCGCTGGCAGATTGACGCGTTCGAGTTCTCGATCCCCGTCATCGCCGCTCCCATGGACTCGGTGATGTCTCCCGCGACGGCGATTGCGCTCGGCCAGCTCGGCGGCCTTGGCGTCCTCGATCTTGAGGGCGTGTGGACGCGTTACGAGGACCCCACCCCGCTGCTTGAGGAGATCGCGAGCCTCGAAGGCGCCGCAGCCATCACTCGCCTGCAGGAGATCTACGCCGAGCCCATCAAGGATGAGCTCATCACCGCTCGTCTGCAGGAGATTCGCGCGGCTGGAGTGACCGTAGCCGGCGCGCTCAGCCCGCAGCGCACCCAGGAGCACTACGGCACCGTTCTCAAGGCGGGCGTCGACCTGTTCGTCATCCGCGGCACCACGGTGAGCGCGGAACACGTCTCTGGCGAGTCCGAGCCGCTCAACCTCAAGAAGTTCATCTACGAGCTCGATGTCCCCGTCATTGTGGGCGGCGCCTCGACCTACCAGGCGGCGCTGCACCTCATGCGCACGGGAGCGGCGGGCGTGCTCGTCGGCTTTGGCGGCGGCGCGGCCCAGACCACGCGCACGTCGCTCGGCATCCACGCGCCTATGGCGACGGCGGTGGCCGACGCTGCGGCGGCTCGTCGCGATTACCTTGACGAGTCGGGTGGCCGGTATGTCCACGTCATCGCGGACGGCGGCCTTGGCCGCAGCGGAGACATGGTCAAGGCCATTGCGTGCGGCGCCGATGCGTTCATGCTCGGCGCGGCCCTTGCCCGCGCGGAGGAGGCGCCCGGTGGCGGCTTCCACTGGGGTCCCGAGGCCTACCACCCTGAGCTGCCGCGCGGCGAGCGCGTCCACGTGGGCACGGTCGGCACTCTCGAGCAGATCCTCGCCGGACCTGCGACTACCGCGGACGGCACCACGAACATCATGGGCGCCCTGCGCCGCTCAATGGCCACCACGGGCTATAGCGACCTCAAGGAGTTCCAGCGGGTGGACGTTGTGGTCAGCCCGTACCAGCCGCACTAGCGAGCGGCTCGCCGGCCCCACGGGATGGTGCATGACACCACGTGACACCACAAAGTGTTGACATGACACCACAGTGGTGTCATAGTGGTGACATGGAACTTGAATCCTACGTTCGCGACCTGCAGCGACAGCTCGTCGACGCTGCTGAGGCAGGAAGCGACACCGTCCGTGAAGCGGCAGAGCGACTCGCCCTGGGTCTCGACGCCGCAACGCGGCTCGTTCTGCTCGACGCGCTGTCTGCAGCCGCCGCGGAGATCACGAGCGAGCTCGCGCCCGGTTCCGTTGATGTGCGCCTTCGCGGCCGCGATGTCGCGTTCGCAGTCAACCTCCCGGACACCGTTGACGACAGTGACTTTGAACCGGCCCCCTCAGCTCCGGTTGAAATCGCTGACGCCAACACCTCGCGGACAACAATCCGCCTCCCCGATGCCATCAAGCAGCGAGTCGACGACGCCGCAGCGGCAGACGGCATGTCCGTCAACACGTGGATGGTCCGCGCCATAGCGGACGCCCTGGACAACAAGACACAACGCTCCGCCGGTCGCTCCCGACGCGGCGACAGTTTCACCGGGTGGGCCGGCTAGCCCGGCCTCCCGCACACCACGTACCCACCCCGCACACCGAAGGGCGAAGCCATGCCTACTTTCCCCACCCTCACCCCCATCGACGTCGACATCAAGGTGCCTTCTGGCAGCGTCGAGGTCATCGCCAGCGACCGTCGCGATGCCACGGTCACGGTGTCTCCCTCGAACCCCCGTCGCGAGCAGGATGTCCGCGCGGCGAACGAGACCATGGTCGAGTTCGATGGCCACCGTCTCACCGTCACCTCTCCCAAGCCTCGCCTCGCGATCTTTGGCCCCAACGAGTCGGTCGACATCAAGATCGAGCTCCCGGAGGGCTCCAACATCACGGCCGACGCTGGGTTCGGTCCGCTGCGAGCCACCGGCACCCTTGGGGTCACCAAGATCAAGAGCGCGCACGGCGAGATCGACTTGGGCACCACCGCGGATCTGGTCGCGCAGTCGTCGCATGGCCCCATCCGCGTCGGCGATGTGAAGGGTTCGCTCGAGGTCGAGTCCTCGCACGGTTCCATTCGCGTGAAGTCCGCGACGGGATCCGCGAAACTCAAGTCGTCCCACGGGCCCATCAGCCTTGGCGAGATCGGCGGCGAACTGTTCGTCAAGTCTTCCTACGGGGATCTGGAGATCGCTGCCGCGAGGGCGTCTGTCGCAGCGAAGACCGCCTACGGCGCGATCGAGATCGGCGAGGTCAGCGCCGGTGAGATCGACCTCGAGGCAGGCCACGGCGGCGTCACCGTGGGCATCCGCGACGGAGTGAAGGCCTGGCTCGAGCTGTCCTCGAGGCAGGGCCGCGTACGCAACGAGCTCGCGAACTCGGGGGCACCGGAGTCCGGCGACCAGACGGTCAGGGTCCTGGCCCACACCAACATGGGCAACGTGCGGGTCTACCGCGCAAGCTAGTTACTCGCTGAGTTCGAGCCAGCGCTCTTCGAGGGCGTCGCGCTCGACCTCGGCCGCCCGGAGTTCCTCTGCGAGGGAGTTCAACCCCACATAGTCAGATTGGTCATGCGAGGCGAGGCGATCGTGGAGTGCCGCGATCGCCTCGCCTACGCGTGTGAGCTTGCGCTCCACGGCCTGCAGCTCCTTGGCTGCGACCCTCCGCTCCGCCGCACTCTGCGTCCGCACGGCATTTCCCGGGTGCGCCGGCGTGTCGCCCGCGTCAGCGGCGACGTCGGCCGATCTGCCGTGCGGACGCAGGGTGGGGGCCGATTGGCCGAAGGTTCCTACGCCTCCTGCGCCGCGGCGTCGGTCCCGCGAGAGCGCGACGTACTCATCCACTCCGCCCGGCAGGTGCCGCAGCCCGCCGTCGATCACCGCGTACTGCTCATCGGTGACGCGCTCCATGAGGTAGCGGTCGTGGCTCACCACCACGAGCGTCCCCGGCCACGCGTCCAGCAGATCCTCTAGCGCAGCGAGCATGTCCGTATCGAGGTCGTTGGTTGGCTCGTCGAGCACGAGCACATTGGGCTCGCTGAGCAGCACCACGAGCAGCTGCAGGCGCCGACGCTGTCCACCACTGAGCCGCCCCACGGGCGTCTTCAGCTGGGCACTGGAGAAGCCTAGCCGCTCGAGCAGCTGCCCCGGCGTGAGCTCGCTGCCATCAGCGAGCGTCACAGACGAGAAACGCTTCACAAGCGCCGACACCCGCTCGTCGGCATGCTCTTCGAGCTCCGCAAGCTGCTGCGACAGCGCCGCGACGCGCACGGTCATCCCTCGCTTCACGCGGCCGCTGGTGGGCTCGAGTTCACCGGTCATGAGCCGCAGCAGCGTGGACTTGCCCGCGCCGTTCTCGCCGAGCAGTCCCACGCGCTGGCCGGGCCCGAGGTTCCAGTCGATCTCGTGGAGCACCTCGCGCTCCCCGTATCTGACCGACGCTCGGATCAGTTCCACCACATCGCGGCCCAGGCGGGCGGTCGCCATCCGCTGCAGCTGGATGGCATCGCGCACCGGGGGCACGTCGGCGATGAGCGCGTTGGCGGCGTCGATGCGGAACTTGGGCTTGGAGGTGCGCGCGGGAGCGCCGCGGCGCAGCCAGGCGAGCTCCTTGCGCATGAGGTTCTGTCGGCGCTGCTCCGTGACGTTCGCGATGCGCTCGCGCTCGACCCGCTGCAGCACGTACGCGGCGTATCCGCCCTCGTACTGATCCACCGCGGCGTCGTGGACCTCCCACGTCGCGGTGGTCACCTCATCAAGGAACCAGCGGTCGTGGGTCACCACCACGAGCGCACCGCGCGACGCAGGCCAGCGCTGCCTGAGGTGCTCCGCTAGCCACGTCACCCCCTCCACGTCGAGGTGGTTCGTCGGCTCATCGAGGATCACCACGTCGTGGTCACCAACGAGCACGTGTGCCAACGCGACCCGTCGCTGCTGGCCGCCGGAGAGCTCCCCCACCACAGCGTCGGGCGGAAGATCCGGAACCAGGCCGGACATGACGTCGCGGATGCGCGGGTCCGACGCCCACTCGTGGGTGTCGCGCGAACCCACCACCGCCTCGACCACGGTGAGCGAGGTGTCCACATGGTCGCTTTGATCGAGAACGCCGACGCGGGTGCCGCGGGCGACCGTGACGCGGCCCGAGTGCGGCTGGAGCCGACCCGCGAGGATCTTCAGCAGCGTGGACTTGCCGGCGCCATTCGCGCCCACGATGCCGATGCGGTCGCCGTCGCCAAGGCCGACGGTGACGTCGGTGAGGACGGGACCGGTGCCGAAGTCGACGGACAGCGATTCCGCGCCAAGCAGGTGAGCCACCCGTAAAGGGTAGTCGCGTGAGGAGTCAGCGCCGGCGAAGCAGGATGACGCCGTCGCGCATTACGCCCGTCTCGCCGTCAGGGCTCACGGCTTTGCGCTCGCGGACGCCGAGTTCGACGACCGCCCACCGCGCGGGGTCCAGGTCAAGCTCGGCATAGTCGTCCTCCGGCGGCCGGAGTGCGGCGTGGGCGTGATGAGACAGGTCGCTCCACCATGGAGCCTCGGCATGGGTCACCGTGAGGAAGTAGCCGCCGGGCGCCACCCATTCGGCGGCGCTGCGCAGGATTTCCATGCGCGGGAACTCCACCGTCGAGTGCAGGAAGGAGCTGGAGACCAGGTCGGCGGGCTCATCGGGTTCCCATTGCGACAGGTCAGCGGCGACGAAGCTCACCCCCTCGACGCCCGCCGCGGCCTCGCCTGCCCGCGCGATCGCGGTGGGGGAGATGTCGACGCCGATCGCCGTCCATCCGTTCTGTGCGAGCCAGATTGCGTCGGCTCCTTCGCCGCATGCCATGTCGATCGCCGTGCCAGGGGTGAGGGCAGAGGCTACTGACACCAGCGTCGGGTTGGCCTCGCCCGACCACTTGCGCTCGCGATCGCGGTAACGGGTCTCCCAGTGCTCAGCGAGGTCGGACATGCGAGGAGGCTACCGGCAGTAGGCTCCCGTCATGCGCTGCGACGTTGTGCGATTTGTCTCTTTCGAGGACCTGGGCACGTGGGAGGCAGAGATACGTGCGCACGGTTACGACGTGCGCTACCTCGACGCGGGGGTTGACGATGTCTCGCCGCTTGCGGACGCCGATCTGGGCATCGTGCTCGGCGCTCCCATTGATGCCGACGACGTCGAGCACTACCCGTACCTCGCCGACGTCACCGACGCGCTGCTCTCGCGGCTCAGCGCGGACCGGCCCACACTCGCGATCTGCCTTGGAATGCAGCTCATGTCGCTGGCTCTGGGCGGCGAGCTCACGCGCGGGAACAGAGAGGTGGGTTGGGCGCCGGTTCGCCTCCTGCCCGACGCTGGGCAGACGGCGCTTCGCCACCTCGCCGGAGCGCCGGTGCTGCATTGGCATCAGGACGTCGCGACCATCCCCGATGGCGCCAGCCTGCTGGCGACCACCGAGCTGAACCCGAATCAGGCGTTCTCCTTCGGCAGGTCGCTCGCGTTCCAGTTTCACCCGGAGGCAGACCCCGAGGCGATCGAGCGGTGGCTCATCGGCCACGCCGGTGACCTGTCGCGATGGGACTTCGACATCAACGATCTGCGCTGGCAGACCCGAGAATCGGCGGACGCCGCGACGATTGCTGGCATTGGGCTCATCCGCGAGTACCTGCGCTCGCTCTAGAAAAGTTCTCACAATGCCCCTGTGGCGGCCGTGCGGGAGAATTCACGACACTGTTTCGTCGCGGATCTTGCGGTGAAACCGCGTCTCGTTAGCGTCGAAAGCGCCAACACACGCTGGCTTCACCCTCAAGGAGTCCCCGCCATGACCTACGTCAAGCCGCCGGAACTCGCCGCGTCGCTCATCGACATCGGCGAGTCGAAGGTGCACATGTCTACTCGCGACACCCTCATTCGCGCCTACATGGGTGGAGCGCTGCTCACCCTCGCCGCGGCCTTCGCCGTGAAGATGGCCGTCGACACCGGCCTTCCCATCGTGGGCGCCATCCTGTTCCCCATCGGCTTCTGCCTGCTCTACTTGCTCGGCTACGACCTGCTCACCGGAGTGTTCGTCCTCGGGCCGCTCGCGTGGATCGCGAAGCGACCCGGCGTCACCGGCAAGACGGTGCTGCGCAACTGGGGCCTTGTCTTCGTGGGGAACTTCGCGGGCGCGCTCACGGTGGCGCTGCTCGTCACGATCTTCATCACGTATGGCTTCTCGACAACGATCGAGGATGCGGCCAATCAGTTCTCGGTCTATGGCCAGAAACTCGCAGACATCGGATCTGACCGCACCCTGGGCTACGCCGACCATGGGGCCGGTGGCTGGCTCGCCGTCTTCACTCGCGGCATGCTGTGCAACTGGATGGTCTCCACCGCCGTCGTCGGAGCCTTCCTCGCCAAGGATGTGATGGGCAAGATCTTCGTGATGTGGCTGCCCATCATGCTGTTCTTCTCGATGGGATTCGAGCACTCCGTGGTCAACATGTTCCTGTTCCCCGTGGGCATCATGCTCGGCGCGGACTTCACCATCGTCGACTACTTCGCGTGGAACGAGCTGCCAACGGTACTCGGCAACCTCGTTGGCGGACTGACCTTCACGGGCGCGGCGATCTACCTCACGCACTACCGCACTGCTCCCAAGCGCAGGCCGGCCGACCTCAGCCTCGAGGCCGACCTGCGGGTGCCCGCCAACTCCTAGCGGTCACCCACCGCGGCCCTCCTCCACACATTTCGCGTCCTGATCCGCCAGGTGCCAGGCGTCCTCCCTGGTAAGCGCGATGGCCTCCCCAGCGTCCGGCCAAATTGTGTGGAGGAGGGCCGCTTTGCGCGTTCCAGCTACTCGTTGTCACCACCGGTCGCCGCGACGGCCGACACCTGTGCACCGCCCGCTTCCACAGCGTCGGGCCATACCCAGTTCTCCACCTCAGGGATGTCGATGCCGTTCTCTCGCGCGTAGCGACGGGCGCTGAGGCGGGCGTCGAACATGCGCTGGCGCAGCGACGCGGCCCGCGAACCCAACCCAGGGACGCGATCGATGACGTCGATCACCAGGTGATAGCGATCGATGTCGTTGAGCATCGCCATGTCGAACGGCGTGGTGGTGGTGCCCTCCTCCTTGTAGCCGCGCACGTGCAGGTTG
>CALALQ010000283.1 GCA_937925595.1 uncultured Demequina sp.
GACTTGATGTCGTCGAGCGTCAGCGAGTAGCCGGAGGTGTACAGCTGCAGGTACAGCGTGAGCGACGAGTGTCCGCACGAGAGCACGAAGCGGTCGCGACCCAGCCAGTCGGGGTCGGTCGGGTCGTGCTTCATCACGTTCTGGAAGAGCAGGTACGCGGCGGGCGCGAGGGACATTGCGGTGCCGGGGTGGCCGTTGCCGACCTTCTCAACGGCATCGGCGGCAAGCACGCGGATGGTGTCCACGGCGCGGCGGTCAGTATCAGTCCAGGCAAGGGTCACGGAAGGCTCCCAGAGGCAGGGTTCGGGTATGCGCGACTAGCCTAGCGGCGCACAGCGCCCGTGTATTCCCCCTTCTGTCCTATTTCGCGTTGCCGCTCGCGGGACAAGCGCTTTCATGGAGTGTCGGGCGTCCAGGAGCGCCCCATGATCCCACCCCTCTTGTGCTTAACCGCCGGCCCGACGCTGTGGTGACTCGGGCGTCGGCCCTCCCCGCGTAGAATGGCGGGGTGTCAGCCCCCTCCGTAACCCCTGATTCGACGCATGCGCGCGCGACGAGCGTGCGCGAGACGATCGGGGCGTACATCGCGCTGACCAAGCCCCGCATCATCGAGCTGCTGCTCGTCACGACGATTCCCACCATGGTTCTCGCCTCCGACGGCTGGCCCGGCGGGTGGCTGATGTTGTGGACGCTCATCGGCGGTGCGCTGTCCGCTGGCGGTGCCAACGCGTTCAACTGCTACCTGGACCGCGACATCGACGCGGTGATGAAGCGCACCAGGCGCCGTCCACTCGTGACCGGCGCGGTGAGCGAGCGCGGCGCGCTGATCTTCGCCTGGACGCTGTCGATCGTGTCGACGGTGTGGTTCTGGCTCGTCGTGGGCTCATGGCTCGCCGCGGTGCTGTCGGTTGCGGCGATCCTCGGCTACGTCGTGGGCTACACCATGATTCTCAAGCGCCGCACCCCTCAGAACATCGTGTGGGGTGGCGCAGCGGGCTGCATGCCTGTGCTCATCGGCTGGGCCGCGGTGACGCATTCGCTCGCGTGGGCGCCGGTGCTGCTGTTCCTCATCATCTTCTTCTGGACCCCTCCACACTATTGGCCGCTGTCGATGAAGTTCAGCGGCGAGTACGCCGAGGCGCACGTCCCGATGCTTCCTGTGGTTGCCCCCACGCGGCGCGTCGCTGTTGAGATGGTGGCCTACACGGTCGCCATGATCGCCGCGACGCTCGCCTTGGTGCCGCTTGCCGACATGACGTGGGTCTACGCGGCCGTTGCCGCCGGTTCAGGCGCGTGGTTCCTCGCGGGATGCATTCGCCTGCTGCGCCGCGCGAACGAGGGGAAGCGCAAGCTCCACGAGATGCGACTGTTCAGGGACTCGATCACCTACCTCACGGTGGTCTTTGCCGCGATCCTCGTGGATCCCTTCCTCCCCGACGCCCTCACCGTCTGGTCCTGACATGCTCGCGCGCCAGCGTGATGCCTACCTTGCCCACGTCACGGTAGAGCGCGGCCTGAGCGCCAACACCATCGCCGCGTACCGCCGCGATCTGACTCGCTATTGCGAGTTCCTTGAGTCGCGGGGAATCACCAACCTTGCGCGGGTGACGCGCGATGACATCGCCGAGTTCGCCCAGTCGCTGGGCGAGCCGGACGACGCCGGGGTCACCATCGCGCCCGCTTCGGCTTCTCGCATTGTGGTGTCTGTGCGCGGGTTCCACCGCTTTGCTGCGCTGGAGGGGTGGACCGCAGCGGACACGTCAGCGTCCGTGCGGCCTCGAGCCATTCCCAAGAAACTGCCGCACCCGATCTCTCCCGCCGAGGTCGCCGCCGTCCTTGAGAACGCCGCCGTGGGCGAAGGCCCCACGCCGCTGCGAGACAAGGCCCTGCTGGAACTGCTCTACGCGAGCGGGGGGCGCATCTCTGAGGTCACGGGCCTCGACATCGACGACCTCACCCTTGATCCCGGTCGCGAGGCCGTGCTGCTGCGAGGCAAGGGTCGCAAGGAGCGAGTGGTGCCCATCGGCGCTTTCGCCGCGGAGGCTCTCAATGCATACCTCGTGCGCGGGCGGGGCGCTCTGGCTGCCGCTGCTGGGCGGGTCGATCGCGCGGCCGCTGCCGCCGTGTTCCTCAATACTCGAGGAGGCCGGCTGTCTCGTCAGAGCGCGTGGGCGATCCTCAAGGCAGCCGCTGAGCGGGCAGGCGTCGAGGACGTCTCGCCCCACACCCTTCGTCACTCCTTCGCCACCCACCTGCTGAGCGGCGGTGCGGACGTGCGAGTGGTTCAGGAACTGCTCGGTCACGCCAACGTGACGACGACGCAGATCTATACGGCGGTCACCCAGGACACTCTGCGCGAGGTGTACGAGACGAGCCACCCTCGGGCTCAGTGATCCAGGGCCCTCGGATCCAGCAAGGATGAGG
Organism: uncultured Demequina sp.; assembly: GCA_937925595.1. The sequence goes on from CALALQ010000283.1 coordinate 2,425, forward strand.
AAACCGGGCCAGAAATAGTCCCGCGTGCCAGGGTGCTCACGTCCGTCCGCGCTAGGGTTGGCTCGTGACAGATTTCCCCGAGCCCGCCCCTCTCAATGGCCATGGTCCCGCGCGCATTGTGGCCCTGTGCAACCAGAAGGGCGGCGTGGGAAAGACCACCACGTCAGTGAACCTCGCGGCGGCTCTCGCCGAGTACGGACGCAAGGTGCTGCTCGTGGACTTCGACCCTCAGGGCGCCGCGTCCGCCGGCCTGGGAATCCAGTCCAATGACCTGGAGACCACGGTCTACGACCTGCTCATGAAGCCGGGCACCAATACCAAGGACGTCATCGTGGGCACGCGGCTGCCCAATCTGGACCTGCTGCCCGCCAACATTGACCTGAGCGCCGCCGAGGTGCAGCTGGTTGGCGAGGTTGCCCGCGAGTCCGCCCTGGCCCGAGCGCTGCGCTCCGTCGAGGACGACTACGACGTCATCCTGATCGACTGCCAGCCTTCGCTTGGCCTGCTCACAGTGAATGGCCTTGTCGCCGCCCATGGCGTGCTCATTCCGCTCGCGTGTGAGTTCTTCGCGATGCGCGGCGTGGCCCTGCTGGTCGACACGATCACCAAGGTTCAAGACCGCCTCAACCCGCGCCTCACGATCGACGCGATCATCCCCACCATGTACGACTCGCGCACCCTTCACTCTCACGAGGTCGTGGAGCGCGTCCGCGACGGCTTTGGCGACAAGGTCACCGAGACGATGATCCACCGCACCGTGAAGTTCCCCGACGCTACGGTCGCCGCAGAGCCGATCACCACCTTCGCGCCGTCTCACGCGGGCGCCAAGGCGTATCGAGAGCTCGCTCGCGAGCTGGTCCAGCGCGGGGTGTTCGCGTAGTGACTGAAACGGCACGGCCGTGACCGCTGAGCTCGTCGAGTCTGGAGGCCGCGGCTTCGAGGTGCACCTCGACAACTTCGAGGGCCCCTTTGACTTGCTGCTGTCGCTGATTTCCAAGCACCAGCTGGAGATCACGGAAGTCGCCATCGCCAAAGTCACCGACGAGTTCCTGGCCACCATCGTCGAACACGAGGACGAATGGGACCTCTCCCAAGCGTCGGAGTTCCTGGTGGTTGCCGCCACCCTCCTTGACCTCAAGGCCGCCCGTCTGCTTCCTCAAGGAGAGGTCGACGACTACGAGGACCTTGAGCTCCTCGAGGCCCGCGACCTGCTGTTCGCCAAGCTGCTCCAGTACCGCGCCTTCAAGGAGGTTGCCGCCAAGTTCGAGGAGCGGCTGGCCGCGCCGGCACGTCAGGCTCGCGATGTTCCCCTTGAGCCGCATTTCGCGATGGTCCTCCCGGAACTGGTCTGGGTCACCACTCCGGAGATCCTCGCCGCGCTCGCTGCGAGGGCGCTCGAGCCCAAGCCGGACATGTCCCTCGTGTCCACCGCTCACCTGCATTCGGCTGTCGTGAGCGTGCGTGAGCAGGCGGCTATCATTGTGGGTCGCCTTCAGCGGGAGGGTGCCGTCTCGTTCCGCGAGCTCGTGGCCGACGCTGGCCACGTCAACGTGGTCGTGGCTCGGTTCCTTGCTCTGCTGGAACTGTTCAGGGAGGCCGCGGTGGCCTTTGAGCAGGCGCGATCGCTCGGCGAACTCACCATTCGCTGGACGGGAAGCGGCGATGTTGACGTGTCAGGGGAATTTGACGAGGTGGATCTAGTGGAGGAGGCGCAGCGTGACTGATCACACTCGCGGTGCGATCGAGGCGATCCTCATGGTCATCGACGAGCCCGTCGCTCCCGCAGACCTCGCCGCGGCCCTTGAGGTGCCGGAGCCCGAGGTGGTTGCGATCCTTGAGGCGCTGCGCGATGAGTTCGCGAACCCCGACAACCCGCGCGGCTTCGAGCTTCGCGAGACCGAGGGCCGCTGGCGGTTCTACTCCTCGCCGCTCTACGCCGACGCTGTGGGCAAGTTCCTTGTCGAGGGGCAGTCAGCGCGCCTTTCGCAGGCGGCTCTCGAGACTCTTGCGGTGATCGCGTACCGACAGCCTGTGACGCGCGGCCAGGTGTCTCAGATCCGCGGCGTCAACGTCGACACTGTGGTGAAGACGCTGAGCGCCCGCGGTCTCATCACCGAAGTGGGGGAGACCGGTGGCGCGGCGCTGTTCGGCACCACCACCCAGTTCCTTGAGCGCATGGGCCTCGCCTCGCTCGACGAGCTTCCGCCCTTGGCCCCGTTCCTTCCCGACCTGTCAACGGTCGACGAGGCGAGCTGATGGCGGAGCTGGAGATTCACGAACCCGAAGGCATCCGACTGCAGAAGGTTCTTGCCCAGGCAGGCGTGGGCTCTCGCAGGGCCTGCGAGCAGCTCATTGAGGCTGGTCGCGTCACGGTGGATGGCCAGGTCGTGAGCCAGCTCGGCGTCCGGGTGGATCCGGAGAAGGTCGCGATCGAGGTCGATGGCGAGCGCATCTCTGTCGACGCCTCACTCGTGACCATCGTGCTCAACAAGCCGCGCGGCGTGGTGTCGACGATGAGTGACCCGGAGGGTCGCCCCACGCTCGAGAAGTACGTGAGAGGTTTCGAGGAGCGCCTGTTCCATGTGGGTCGCCTCGACGCCGACACCACGGGAGTGCTGCTGCTCACCAATGACGGCGAGCTTGCCAACCGCCTGGCGCACCCCAAGTACGGCGTGAACAAGGTCTACGTGGCGAAGGTGAAGGGTCAGGTGCCGCGCAACCTGCCCACCATCCTCAAGTCAGGTGTCGACCTCGATGACGGCCCGGTGCGCGCGACCGATGCTCACGTGATGGACGTGAGCAAGGACTCCTCCCTGGTCCAGGTGGAGCTCCATGAAGGTCGCAACCGCATTGTGCGGCGCATGCTCGATGCGGTGGGTCACCCCGTGGTGGAGCTCGTGCGCACCCAGTTCGGACCGGTCCGCCTTGGCACTCTCGCGCCGGGTCAGACGCGCGTCTTGAGTCCGGCTGAGATCGGCCGGCTCATGCAGGCAGCTGGTCTCTAGCTCGACGCCTTCCAGAGGATCTCGCCGATGGGTCCCTGGGCGGCCTTCGCACTGATGAAGTCGAAGGAGTCGCGCACTACGCGCTCCAGCACCTCTGTGTCGACATCGCTCAGTCGCTTGAGATGGACGCAGTAGCCGGTCTCCGTATGGGGTCCGAGGTCTGCCAGTGCCGCGGCATGACGGGCCGTCCCGTCCATGAGGTACACGGTGGTCTTCCCGCGTCGCGGATAGAAGCCGATGATGAACGTGTCGCCCTCGCGCCCGGTCGCGTACTTGTAGTGATACGAACCGAAGCCGAGAGTGCCGGCGTTCTCCAGCGTCGGCTCTGCACCGCTGATGCGTCGCATCATGGCGGCGAGGGCGTCCGCATCGGCCCGGGTATCGGCGTCAAGCGTGTCGAGATAGGCGTCGACGGAGTCATATGTTGGGTCGGGCATGGTTCCCCTCATTCCGGCGCCGCTGAGCCGCGCCGATTCTTGGACGCTACCCCCGATACGATGATCACCATGACAATCCGTGCGATTCGTGGCGCCACCACGCTTGTCGAAGACGAACGTCACCACCTCCACGAGCGCACCAAAGAGCTTGTCGAGGCGATCATCGCGGCGAACAGTCTCGACATCGACGACGTCATCTCCGTGATCTTCACGTGCACCCCAGACATCGTCAGTGACTTCCCAGCGGCTGCCGCCCGCGAACTGGGCTTTGGCGCCGTGCCGCTCATGTGCGCGCAGGAGATGGCCGTGCCCGGTGCCCTCCCGCGCGTTGTGCGCGTCATGATGCACGCCAACCTCGACGTTCCGCGCGATCAGGTCAGCCACGTGTACCTGCACGAGGCGAAGTCCCTGCGCAAGGACCTCGCGCAGTAGCCATGTCCTCTCGAGTTCACATCGTCGGCGCCGGACTCATCGGCGCGAGCACCGGCATCGGCCTCACCGCCGAAGGCTGGGATGTCACGATCGACGACATCGATCCTGAGACAGCTCGCCTCGCCCGCTCGCTTGGCGCCGGTGGGGAATTGGGCGACGACCAGCCGGACGTCGTCGTCGTGGCCGCGCCGCCGTCGGCCGCGCCCCAACTTGTCGCCAACGCTCTCAAGCAGTGGCCCGACGCTGTGGTCACCGATGTCGCGAGCGTCAAGGCACCCATCGCTCATGCTGCTCACGAGTCGGGTCATGGCGATCGCTACGTGGGATCACACCCGATGTCGGGACGCGAGATCGCCGGCTCCCTGGCCGCCCAGGGAGACCTGTTCAAGGCGCGCCCCTGGGTCATCTGCCGCAACGGGGCCACCGATGCTGCCGTCGACAAGGTGGTGGAGATCGCCACTGCTCTGCAGGCAGATGTGGTCTTCATGGAGGCAGAGGCGCACGACGCCGCGGTGGCTCGCGTGTCGCACGCTCCCCAGGTCGCGGCGAGCGCGGTTGCTGCCGCTCTTGGAACCCTTCACCCGGACGACATTGCGCTGGCGGGCCAGGGGCTGCGCGACGTCACGCGCATCGCTGCGTCGCCCGCGGGCATGTGGGCGGACATCGCGCGGCTCAACCGCGAGAACATCATCGCGACCATTGACCACATCATCGGGGACCTCGAGGACATTCGCGAGGCTGACGACATCGGCGAGGCCGTCACGGACCTCATTGAGCGCGGCCGGATCGAGGTGGCGCGCATCCCCGGCAAGCACGGCGGAGCCAAGCGCGACTGGGTGGGCGTGACCGTCATCGTGCCGGACACCCCGGGTCAGCTGGTTCGCCTCCTCACGGATGCCGCGACCGTTGGCGCCAACGTCGAAGACATCTCGATTGAGCACTCGCCGCGACAGCCGGTGGGTCTGACCACGCTGTACGTACTGCCCGCCTCTGCGCAGGGCCTTGTAGACGCGCTGACGGCGCGAGGATGGGAGATCGCGGCCTCATGACGGGCGTTGTCATCGCAATCGACGGACCTGCCGGAACCGGCAAGTCGACCGTGTCTCGAGAAGTGGCGCGCAGGCTCAAGCTCGCCTACTTCGACACGGGAGCGACGTATCGCGTCGCGACGCTCACGTGCCTGCGCGAAGGCGTCGACTTCGAGGACGCCGACGGCGTGGCGGCCATGGTGCAGACCATGAACGTCGAGCTGCGCCTCGACCCCGCGAACCCCCGCGTACTCCTTGACGGAGAGGACGTCTCGTCGCTCATCCGCACCGACACGGTGGCCCTCACCGTCTCCAAGGTCTCGACCAATCTCGAGGCCCGAGCGATCCTCGGCGCCATGCAGCGCGACATCATCGCCACCGAGCGCGAAGGCGGCTTCAGCGGGGGCCGCGGAATCGTCGCGGAAGGCCGCGACATCACCACAGTGATCGCTCCCGATGCCGAGGTGCGCGTGCTGCTCACCGCGGATGAGGAGACCAGGATTGCCCGACGCTCGGGGGAGGGGGCCGACGCAGGCACCGTCCGCGAGGCCGTCCTTGGTCGAGATGCCAAGGACGCGACGGTCGTGAACTTCCACACCGCAGCCGACGGTGTGCACACCATCGACACCTCGGACCTCACGATCGATGAGGTCGTGGCCGCAGTGATTGGACTGGTGAACGAGGTGCAGTCGTGAGCACCAAGGTTCCTTCTCGCTGGGGGCCGCGCTGGTCGCGATGGGTGGGGCGTTTCCTGGCGCGCATCTACTGGAACACAGAAGTCCGCGGCCGTCACAATGTGCCAAAGCATGGCGCCGGCATCATCGTCGTCAACCACGTGGGCTTCATCGACGGCCCAGTGGTGCATGGCGTCATCCCGCGACTGAGCTTCTTCCTTATCCGCGGCGACATGTTCAAGGGCGTGCTCAAGCCACTGCTGCATGGCGCCCAGCAGATCCCTGTGCACGGGGATGGGCGCTCTGCGCTCGCCAAGGGACTGGCCGTGCTGCGCCGCGGGGACATCGTTGGCGTCTTCCCCGAGGGAACGCGGGGAGCTGGAACCGCTGAGCAGGTGCACGGCGGCGCCGCATGGCTTGCTGTGCAGTCCGGTGCTCCCGTGATCCCCACGGCTCTGCTCGGCACCCGGCTGACAGGCGAGAGCGTCAACCTCTGGCCGCGGCCCCGCCGCAAGATGCTCGTGGCCTTCGGCGAGCCGATCCAGCTCAATCTTGACCCCAGCCTCAAAGGCCGCGCCCGCCAAGCGGCGGCGTCGGAGAGGGTCGCGGAGGCACTGCGTGGCCAATTGGCGGCTACGCTCGAGACCACACACCTGACGCTTCCAGGGGACGATCCCCTGAGGGCCAGTCAGGCACAGAAGGAGACCCCATGACCGAGGAGTTTCCTGCGCCTCACGAGTCCGATCCCGAAGAGTCGCTCGAAGAGAAGCGTGAAGCGGCACTGCGGGCGGGGCTCGACGCCTATGACCTGTCCGAAGATGACCTCGCGACCCTCGCAGAGGACTACGAAGAGACCCAAGAGCGCCTGCCGATCATCGCGATCGTGGGCCGCCCCAACGTCGGCAAGTCCACGCTCGTCAACCGCATCATCGGCAAGCGTCTCGCCGTGGTAGAGGACACGCCAGGAGTCACCCGCGACCGCGTGACCTACCCCGCGGAGTGGGCGGGAGTGGACTTCCTGCTCATGGACACGGGCGGCTGGGAACGCAACGTCACGGGTCTTGACCTGTCCGTAGCCCAGGCCGCCGAGGCCGCGATCGACATGGCAGACGCCATCATCTTTGTTGTCGATGCGACGGTTGGCGCCACGTCCTCCGACGAGCACGTGGTGCGGCTGCTGCGCAAGGCGAAGAAGCCCGTGGTGCTGTGCGCCAACAAGGTGGACGGACCTCAGGGCGAGCTCGAGGCTGCTGCGCTGTGGAACCTGGGCCTGGGCGAGCCGTATGCCGTGAGCGCGCTGCACGGTCGCGGCACCGGAGACCTTCTCGACGCGGCGATCGCGGCGCTGCCAGACGAACTTGAGGAAGAGGCGGTCATCGACAACGCGCCGCGGCGCGTGGCGCTCGTGGGCCGCCCCAACGTCGGCAAGTCTTCGCTGCTCAACCAGCTCGCCGGTTCCGACCGCGTGGTGGTGAACGAACTGGCTGGCACCACTCGCGACCCTGTCGATGAGATCGTGGAGATCGGCGGCAAGCTGTGGACCCTCGTGGACACCGCGGGAATCCGACGCCGTGTCCACCAGACCTCGGGAGCGGACTTCTACGCCTCGCTGCGCACCGCTGCGGCGATTGAGCGCGCCGAAGTGGCGCTCGTGCTCATCGACGGCTCCACCCCGCTCACCGAGCAGGACACTCGCGTCATCTCGCAGGTGGTCGACGCTGGCCGCGCGGTGGTGCTCGTCGTCAACAAGTGGGACCTCGTGGGCGAGGAAGAGCGATTCCTGCTGGAGCGCTCGATGGAGCTCGATCTGGTGCGACTGCACTGGGCGCCGCGAGTGAATCTGTCAGCAAAGACTGGCTGGCACACCAATCGTCTCCTGCCCGCAATCGAGCTCGCGCTGTCCAGCTGGGATCAGCGCGTCTCGACGGGCAAGCTCAACGCCTTCTTGGGCGAACTCGTCGCCGAGCACCCGCACCCGGTTCGCGGCGGCAAGCAGCCCAAGATCCTGTTCGCCACACAGGCGGCCACCCGCCCGCCCCGCTTCGTGATCTTCACCTCTGGCTTCCTCGACCCGCAGTACCGCCGCTTCATCGAGCGCCGTCTGCGAGAGAAGTTCGGCTTCGAAGGCACCCCCATTCAGGTGTCCGTGCGGGTCAGGGAGAAACGCGGCAAGAAGCGCTAGTCGGCGGCTCCAAGGCTGCTGTCGTACCGCATCCGGATGAGACGTCTCAGCACGTCCTCATTGAGCGCGTCGAGGCGGTTGGCGTAGACGCAGCCAGCACCCACAGTGTGGGGGCCGAGGCTGCCGAGCAGCGCCTCCTGTTCGGGCAGATCCTTGAGTCCGTAGAACGTGAGCTTCGCCTTGCGCGGTGAGAAGCCCACCTTGAACCAGTCGGCCTCGCGTCCGGCGGGGGAGCGGTAGCGCCACTCGCCGTAGCCGATCATGGACGGGCCCCACATGACGCCGGGCTCACCCGTGGCCTCGGACATGATCTCGTGGACGCGCTGTCCCTCGAGGCGCCTGCGCTCCGGCTCGACCGTCGCGAGGAACTCAGCAACGCTGATGCCGGTGGGCTTTGTCGTGTTCTCAGCCATATGTCATTGTGCGCGCGATGAGTGCACGGAGGCGACCGGAACGACGATGCCGTCGTAGGTGCGGGGACGCCCCGTCCACACATCGACGCTGACTTCCTCCCAGCTCGCCGTGTCGAAGCCGCGAGCGCTCAGCGCCGTGGATCTCCCCGCAATGGCGCGGTCGGCAGTACCCTTGTGCTCCGCGACGCGATCGGCGAGCGGGTGATTGGCGGCAGGAGTGACGCTCACGCCGGCGTGCGTGGGGCTCGCTATCCGCTTGCCATCCAGTCGCGCGGTGGTCACCGACCACAGCCGTGCCGACGGTCGGGCGAGCTCCCGCTCGATCCCCCCCACAGCGTCGGACCACAGAAATTGAGCCATGCGCGACGAATTTCCCCAGAGGGAGATGAGGGCAAGCCGATTGCGGGTCTCGCCGTCAACGCCCGCTTCCGCCACTCCGACCACCCCGGCGAGCAGCCCGTCGGTGTCGTCAAGCGCTGCACCAAGGCGAGCGGCGTGCGCGCGCACCAGGCTGGCGTCGGTGGCAAGAGGCAGGTCGAGGAACCAGGTGAGCGCGATCATGGCGCAATTGTCCTGGCCTTGGCGGCAAGCGTCACGTTGACGGCGATCTCGAGGGCCCTGGCGATCTGCTCGAGTGGAAGGACAGGGACGGAGTCGCCACGCTGCATGTGGGCGGTCGCCGGGACGTGAATGAAGCCGGAGGCCACGTCAAGGCCGCTCAGCGCGCGCTGCAGCTGGTAGAACGTGTCGTTGCAGACGAACGCGCCCGCGCTGAGCGAGATCTCAGCGGGGATCCCCTCCGCGCCGAGGGCGTCGACAATCTCGCGCACGGGCAAGGTGGAGAAGTACGCGGTCTGTCCGTCAGCCACGACGGGAGCGTCCATGGGCTTGCGGCCGCGGTTGTCTGGGATCCGTGCGCTGCGGTAGTTGATGGCAACGAGTTCCGGGGTGACGGCCGTGCGACCCTCGGCGACGCCAACGGCGATGACGACGTCCGGCGTGTGCATGGCGACATGCTCGAGCAGTCTCCGACCGCCGGAGCCGAAGACTACCGGCAGGCGGCGAGTGACGACCTCGGCGTCAATCTGGCACTGCTGAAGGAGCAGTCGAATGGCATCCCATGACGGGTTCACTGGGGCATCAGAAAAGGGCTCATAGCCAGTCAGAAGCACTCTCGGCACCCGTTGAGAATACGGTGCGTTTGAGCCTTGTAGGCTCTGATCGTGCTTGACGTCGACACACTGAGGGTGCTGCTCGCCGTCGTCACCCTCTGCGTGCTCCTTTTGTTCTATTTGGGTGTTTACCGGCCCACTCACTCACCATTCTCCGGCTGGTGGACCCTCGCCCTCGTGTGCGCCGCGTCCAGTTCGAGCCTGCTGCTGCTCAACGGCACGGTGGTCCAGGTGATCGCCAATCCGCTGTCGACTCTCTTGTCCGCCGCGGGAGCGATGTGCGTGTGGTTTGCGACTCGCTCGCTGCGGTCTCGACAGTCGCCGGTATGGCTGCTCGCGGTGGTCCCTGTCGGGTGCTTTGCTGTGGCACTGTTTGATAGCCCGTCGACGAACACGTGGGCGGGGAACGGCGTGCTGTTCGGGGTCATGGCAGGCGGCTTCGGCGCAGGAGCGTTCGAGGTCTGGGGAACCTACTCGCAGCGGCGAGAAGAGCGAGATGGCGCGGAAGGTTCAGAAGCCGTCATGGCTGTGCTCGTGAGCGCCATCGCCGGCACGATCCTCGCGGTGCTCTACGTTGCTCGCTTCATCGCCTACATGATCGTTGGCCCGCTCGACGGCTTCTTTACGAATTACCTCGGCACCGCAGTGACCTCCCTGACCCTCATGCTGTGCCTTGTCGCCGTGACGTTCTCGATCTCCGCAATCGGCTGGGATCAGCGCACGCGCGAGTTACGTCGCCGCGCACTCGAGGACGACCTCACCGGACTGCTCGGGCGTGCCGCCTTCTTCGCCAGGGTTCAGAAGTCGCTCAACGAGGCCGGCGGGCGCAGGAACCGGCGCTCCTGGCTCGTCATCGCCGACCTCGACGACTTCAAGCCCGTCAACGACGCCTTCGGCCACGCAGCGGGCGACCGCACGCTTCAGCGCTTCGCGACGGTCGCGAAGAGTGCCCTGCGTTCGTCCGACGCCATCGGCCGCTTGGGCGGCGATGAGTTCGGCATCATGTTTGATGGCGTCGAGCTGTCGGTGGTCGCCGCTCGCCTCGATGTCATCCGCGCACGGCTGACACAGACGGAGAACGGCACCGGCCGCCCCATGCCAACCGTCAGCTTCGGTGTCGCTGAGTGCTCGAATGACTTGACCGTTGGCGCGCTGTTCGGTCGTGCTGACGCCGCGCTGTACAGGGCCAAGCGATCCGGACGCAATCAGACGGCCGTGTACGACGAGGCAGAGGCGTCCAAGTAGGCGAGTTCGGCTCGTCGAGGCCGCGGGGCGTGCACGAAGAGTGCTCGGCGTCCGGTAGCATAGTCAGGCTGTCACGGGCTGTGGCGCAGTTTGGTAGCGCACTTGACTGGGGGTCAAGGGGTCGCAGGTTCAAATCCTGTCAGCCCGAC
>CALALQ010000284.1 GCA_937925595.1 uncultured Demequina sp.
AAGCACTCCGGCCTGACGTCCGGAACGTCTCGTACCTCGACATCACCTTCGACGACATCGCCGCGGTGGGGGAGCGGCCGCTGGTCGTCCTCGACCCGCCGTACGAGGGGACCAAGACCCCGTACAACAAGAAGAACGGCCAGTTCGACTACGCCGCCTACTGGGAGCACGCTCGCAAGCTCGCGCGCTCCTTCGACCTGGTCATCTTCGACACCGCCGGGAACCTCGAACGCGCCGGGTACCCCGTACACGGCACCCGCACCATGCTCATGAACGGTGCACGCCGCTCCGAAGCGGAAGCGGTGTCCTTCGTCACCGACGGCGCGAAGCCCACGGGCGACCTCGCCAAACTCGGGTTCACCCTGTGATGTTCGGGTTCTTCCGCCGCCGGCAGAAGCGTCGCCCCTCGCATGCGGCGCTCACCGCCGTCGGCGTCCGCACAGAATCCGACGCCGAGTACAGGCAGCTGCGGATCGAGCAGTTCACCGCCCACGCCGACCCAGCGCGCGCCACTGTCATCGCCGCAGCTCTCGACCGATGGCACATCCTCGAGTCCAGCGGCGGCTGGATCGCATACCCGCTGTGGGATGACGAGCCGCTCCTGACCCGCGAGGCCTACCCGTCAAGGGAGGCGGCGACCGATGCGGTCCGCGCAGCCGGCGGTGCCCTCTACGACGACACCGACCGCGCATGGAGCCCCGCATGAGCAGCAGCAACATGTGGAAGGTGACCTGCCGGGACTGCAAGCGCCGCGTCGACGGAGGCACTGTCGTGCTTGTCCGCCGGTTCGGTGGCGGCAGCTACAACCGGCCCGGCCGGTACTACCTCGGGCAGACGTGCGTCGACTGCGTCGAAAGTGCTGTCCTTTACATCGCGGTCCGCGACGGCGAGTTCGAGACGTTCCATCTCGCCGCGCGGTACAGGTGCGACAGCCTCCTCTGGGGCCTGGCCGAGCTTGTCCACCGCGGGGTGTCCGACGTCGATCAGAAGCGTTGGAAGGAGCTCTACCCGGGCGGCACGTTCACAGCGTTCGACGAGTTCTACGCGGCGCTCACCACGAGGGTCCAACGGGACTTGGACGCGCTCACCGCGCGGTAATCCGGAGCGCGCCTCGAGCCTCAGAGGTAGGGGCGCCACTTGTCGAGCGTGCCGACGATGGAGCCGAGGTACACCTCGCTCGAGGTGATTGCCCCGTTGCACTCCTCGTCGCCAAGGTCAGGGACGTCGAACTGCTCGCCGCACACGGACAGGTCCAGTTCCGCCAGCAACTCCATCATCGCGACCGTCTCATTCACCAGCGGGACGAGCTCGGCAGGCACTTCCAGCGCAGCGAGGTCGCGGATCGTGATCTGAGCCCACATGGTCGAAGTGACACGGTTCGCGAAGCACGACGTCGCGTCCAGCTCAGCGATCGGATCGGTCTCCGCGTCGATGAAAGCCGACCGGCAGTCCCAAGCCGCCTCGTCCGTTTCCCGGAAGTCGGCGTCGTGCGCTGCGATGACTGACGCGACCTGCTGCACAGTGGCTGTCGCCGGCTCCTCCACCGTCACCGCCGTTGGTGTCGGCTTCGGGGACGTCGTCGTCTCCGCGTCGGTCGTGGCAGTACAGCCGGTGAGCGCAAGCGCGAGCGCAACGAAAGAAATCCCCAGTTTCCTCATGGCGTGAGTGTATCGACACCTCCGACATCCGCGTCCAGGGCGCATAGGGGGAGCACCATGAGCTCCTCGCATCTTCCCCTCGTCATCGTGGGCGCCGGCCCTGCCGCCCTCACCGCCGCCATCTACGCCGCCCGCGCCGGACACACCCCCGTCGTGTACACCGGCACCGAGCAGCCCGGCGGTGACCTCACCACCACGACCATCGTCGAGAACTTCCCCGGCTTCCCTCAGGGCATCGACGGACCCGAGCTCATCAGCTCCATCCAGGAGCAAGCGGAACGGTTCGGCGCCGACATCCGCTTCGCCGACGTCGAGTCGCTGGACGTTCCCGGGCAGACGTTCACCGTCGACGGGCAGAGCCACACCTACGACGCGCTCATCCTCACCACCGGGTCCGAGCACCGCAAGCTCGGCCTCCCTGGGGAAGACCACCTCACCGGGCACGGCGTCAGCTACTGCGCCACCTGCGACGGCATGTTCTTCAAGGGCGACGACGTCGCCGTCGTCGGCGCCGGCGACTCCGCAATGGAAGAAGCCCTCCACCTCGCCCACTTCGCAGAGAGAGTGACCGTCCTCGTCCGCGGCAACAAGATCACCGCGTCGAAGGTCATGGCGGAACGGGCCCTCGCCCACCCGAAGCTCGAGTTCCGCTTCGGGACCGTCGCAGCCGCCCTTCACGAGGAGGACGGGGAGCTCGCCGGAGTCGTCCTCGAAACGGCCGAAGGCGGGCAGGACTACCTGGAAGTGAAGGGCCTGTTCATCGCGATCGGTTCCGACCCCCGCACCGACCTCGTCAAGGGTCAGGTGCCGGTCACCGAGCACGGCACCATCCGTGTCGTCGGCCGCACCTCCGCCGTCTCCGACGGGCAGCACATCGTCCCCGGGCTGTTCGCTGCAGGTGACGTCATCGACCACCAGTACCGTCAGGCGATCACCGCCGCTGGTTCCGGTGCTGTCGCAGGCATGGACGCGGCCCGCTACCTCGACGAGCTCGCCGCCGCCGTCTGAATGATGCAGGCGAAGCTCACCGTCCCGCACAACCCGGACGCCTCCTGGCACGACTGGGTGTACCTTGACGGGCTCGACGGTCGCGAACGACTCGTCCGGCGCGACGCGGTTGGCCGCCGGACCAAGGGCATCGGTCACCAGTGGCTGGTGGTGCACTGCAACAACGGCGACTGCCCCGCCGAGGCGATCGTCCCCGTCAACGTCCTCACCGACGCGGCCGAGGCCGCCCTGCCCGTGCCGGTGACGCCGTGACACCGGAACGCGCGCTCCGGCTCCTCGGGTCGGCCCTCATGCCGAAGACGGTTCTGGGGAAGCTCCTCAACTACACGGT
>CALALQ010000285.1 GCA_937925595.1 uncultured Demequina sp.
GCAGATCGCGGCGACCGCGAAATCGTTCAGCGACTTCTACCAGGCCAACGCGGGGGAGTTTCCCAAGGAGGCCCGTGACCCGCAGTACGGGCGGCGCATCCAGCAGACCTACCCGCTTCACCCCGAGCTGTTCGACCGGCTCTACGAGGACTGGTCTTCGTTGGAGCGGTTCCAGCGCACCCGCGGCGTGTTGCGGCTGATGAACGCCGTCATCCATGCGCTGTGGGTCGGTGAAGACCAGGGTCCGCTCATCCTGCCCGGCTCCATTCCGCTGTCGGTCGCGTCGGTGAACGCGGAGTTGACGCAGTACCTCCAGGACTCGTGGAAAGCCGTTATCGACGCGGATGTGGACGGCGCCAACTCCGAGCCCCATCGCATCGACAGCGACAAGCCGGTGCTCGGCCAACGCTCGGTCACCAAGCGCTTGGCGCGCACCGTGTTCTTCGGCGCGGCGCCGACCATCGGAACCGCTCACAAGGGCATTGATACGCAACGCGTGTTCGTCGGCACCGCGGTCCCCGGCGACATCGTCGGCAACTTCCACTCCGCCCTCACCCAGCTCGGCGACCGCACGACCTACTACTACTCGTCGGCGGGCAAGCACTGGTACGACACCCAGGCCAACATCACCCGCCGTGCGAAGGACGCCGCCGACGCGCTGCACCCCGAGGACGTGTGGGCCGAGATCGTGAAGCGGCTGCGGGGCGAGGAACGCGCCCGCTCGGACTTCGCGGGTGTCCATGTCGGCCCGACCGACTCGGGCGACATCCCCGACACCGACCAGGCCAGGCTCGTCATCCTGCACCCGAAGTTCCCGCACCGCCGCAAGAAGGGTGACTCCCCCGCGCAGGACTTCGTCCAGCAGGCCACCGAGCGACGCGGGACCGCGAACCGCGCGAACCGCAACATGGTCGTATTCCTTGCGCCCGACGAGGACCGCCTGGCCGAACTCGACCAGGCCGCGCGCTCGTTCCTGGCGTGGAAGGTGATCGCCGAAAAGGCGAACGAGCTGAACCTGACTCCGCAGCAGCTCGCGCAGGCCATCGACAAACGCGACCAGTTCGGCCGCACCGTCGACGACAGGCTTGCGCTTACCTACCAGTGGGTGCTCACCCCGGTCGCGCCAGACCCCGGCTCACCGTTCGAGCTGGAAGAGGTCAAGGCAGACGGTCAAGCGGGCTCACTTGCGGAGCGTGTCGCCAAGAAGCTCGGCAGCGCCGGCGGGTACTCCACTCAGCACGCCGCCCGCTCGATTCGTCTCGCGCTCGACACGAAGGTGCCCGCGGCCTGGTCGACAGGGCACATCGCCGTCGGCGACCTGTGGAGCCTGTACGCGCAGTACCCGTACATGCCCCGCTTGCGCTCCCGCGAGGTGCTGATCGACGCCATCGACAACCAACCCCTGCTCTGGCAGAGCGAGAGCTTCGCTCTCGCAGACGGCTACGACGAGGCGACCGGCCGCTACCGCGGACTATGGCTGCCCGGCGACACCGGGCGCGCGCCCGTCACCGACGCCACCCTGATCGTTAAGCCCGCACCAGCCGAAGCCCAGCGTGCCGCAGATGTCGCCGCGGCGACGGCCCGTAACGTCTCCGAGGCTGGGGCGGAGGCGACCGCAGCGCCGCACGGGGCTACATCGGCTGCGCCGGGTAGCGCCGCGACGGTGGCACCCATGCCAGCGAAGAAGCCTGCGTCGACCCGGTACGTCGGCAGCGCACCGATCAACGCGGAACGCTACTCTGCGGACTTCGCCAAGATCGCCAGCGAAGTGCTCGCCAACCTCGCTGCGTCCGGCGCGAAGCTCACCATCTCGCTGTCCATCGACGCCGTTCACTCCGACGGCTTCACCGAGCAGCAGCTTCGCACTATCCGCGAGAATGCCACGACGTTGAAGTTCACGACGAACGAGTTCGAGGCGGAGTAGCGAGCGAAGTCAGCCAGCCGGCTCGTCAGCAGGCTCGGGAGTCCGCGCGCCGGAGAAGAGCCGCTGACGTTCGGACTCGATGACCTCTCGCACGAGTTCGGCTTCGGACACATCGAACGCTTCCGGGGTAGCTTCGGCCGTCTCGCTGATCGCGGCGAACTCCGCGAACAGTTCGCGCTTCCTGGCGAGGAGCTGCACGATACGCACGTCGACGCCTTCTTCGGAGAGCAGGCGATGCACCTGCACGGACTGCAACTGGCCCATCCGGCGGGCGCGGGCGATGGCCTGCCACTCGGTCGTGGGCTTGAGCTGCGGCTCGCAGATCACCACCACCGAGGCGGCCTGGATGTTCAGGCCGACCCCTCCGGCAACGATCTGTGAGACGAGCACCGCCCCAGCCTCGGCCGAGGAGAAGTCATCCACCATCGCCTGCCGCTTCGCCGCAGGCACGGCGCCGGTGAGCGGGCCGAAGACCATGCCGGGCATCGCCGACGTGACTTCCTCCAGGACGCGCAGGTAGTTGGAAAACACGATGACCTTGCGACCGTTGTCCTCCGCCTCCTCGACGATCTCGATGAGACGCTGGAGCTTCTCGGAGTCGCGGCCCTGGAGTAACGCGGCCTGCCGCATCGCCTGGAAGTTGCCCGCCATCACCGCGTCCCGGTAGGCGGTGGCGTCGGCGCGGGAGAGCGGTAGCCACTCCTCGACCTCGACCAGCTCAGGAAGCTCGGTCAGCACGTCCTCCTGGTTCCGCCTCAAGTACACGGGAGCGACCTGCTGCCGGAACAGTCGCGGCCGGAGGTCGCTGGCGTCGACGACGAGATCCGGACGGATGTAGTCGACGAGCGTACGGAACTCCTCGACCCGGTTCCCAAGCGGGGTGCCGCTCAGCAGCACCGCACGGTCAGCGCGA
>CALALQ010000286.1 GCA_937925595.1 uncultured Demequina sp.
CCATGACCTTGATGATCTTCTCGCCCGCGACCTCGCCGAGCGAGCCGCCGAAGATGGTGAAGTCCTGCGAGTAGACCGCGACCTGTCGGCCGTGGATCGTCCCCGTTCCCGTGACGACGGCGTCGCCGTAGGGCCGTCGCGACTCCATACCGAACGCGTGTGTGCGGTGGCGCACGAACTCGTCGAGTTCGACGAACGAGCCCGGGTCGAGCAGCTCGGCGATGCGTTCGCGGGCGGTCATCTTGCCCTTGGCGTGCTGCTTCATGATCGCCGCCTCGCCGGAGGCGGTCACGGCTTCGTGATAGCGCCGCTTCAGGTCGGCGAGTTTGCCGGCGGTCGTGGAGAGGTCGGGGCCGTCGTCGATCGGTTCGGTCACGCGATTCACTCTACCGGCGCACCTCCAGGCCGCTTCGTTGACGGATTCCTACAAATCGAGCCTGGACACTAGCCTGAATCCCACACGTACTGCGTCTCGAACACGCGCTGGAGGTGACATGGACTGGGAACGTTCGCGGGCTGCCGTCCCGCGGTTCGAGTTCCTCGAGCAGGCGGGATCGACGAACGACGAGCTGCGTATCGCGGCGACCGGGACGGATGCCTCGGGCTGGCCGCACGGCTCGGTGATCGTGACCGACGATCAGACGGCCGGGCGGGGGCGGCTCGGCCGCACCTGGCTCGCCCCCACCGGGAAGACGCTCGCGATCTCCGTGCTGCTGCGGCCGACCGCCCTCGACCGGACCATCCCGATGAGTGCGTACGGCTGGTTGCCGCTGCTCGCCGGAGCCGCGATGACCGAAGCCGTCCGAACGGCGCTCGACGGCGCGGTGCCCGCAGAACCGGAGGACTCGAGCGGCGGGTTGGATGCCTCGCTGAAGTGGCCGAACGATGTGCTCGTGTCGGGCTTCAAGGTGTGCGGAATCCTCTCCGAGCTGCTCGCCGACGGCGACGGCGTGATCGTCGGTGCTGGACTCAATCTCACGCTCGACGAGCACGACCTGCCGACCTTGACCTCGACGTCGCTGCTGCTCGCGACCGGTCGACACCCGGACGCGGATGCCGTTCTCGCCGACTACCTCGGCCGACTGCTCGGGCTGGTCGATGAGCTCGCGGCGCACGCGGGCGATGCGGTCGCGAGTGGGCTCGCCGACCGCGTTGCGGGTCTGTGCGGAACGCTCGGGCAGGAGGTCCGGGTCGAGCTGCCGGGTGGAAGTGATCTGCTCGGTACCGCGGAACGCATCGACCGTGACGGGCGGTTGGTGGTCCGGGACCACGAGAACGGTGAGCCTCAGGCTGTCGCCGCCGGCGACGTGACCCACCTGCGCTATTAATGGGCGTATGAACCGCCCGCCCCGTGAGGGACCTGTGTCACCGGCCTCCGGGCCGGGGTCGCACGCTCCGCCTCCGGCGGGTTCGGCGGTTGCGCAGCCACCGCCGGAGCGTGTCGTCGCGCGGATCCGCAGACACGGACGGGTACTGACTGTGCCGGTCCTGCTGATGTTCGTCGTCGCGTGCCTCACGCCCTACGCCGTGTTCACCGTGAACGAGGTGTGGCAACGGATCGCCGTCGGTGCGGTCGCCGCGCTGGTGATCGTCCTCGGCACGTTGCTGCCCTTGCTCGCCTGGCTCACGCGCCGATGGACGGTCACGACCCGGCGCGTGATCATGCGATCCGGTGTGTTCACCAGGTCGCGGCAAGAACTCGCGCTCTCCCGGGCACACGATGTGACGGTCCGACGCACGCTCGGGCAGCGCATGTTCGGCGCGGGCGACGTGCGCATCACGACGGCGCACGAGCGTGCATTCGTGCTGCACGACGTCCCGGCGCCGCTCGTCGTCCAAGCGGCGCTCGACGAGCTCATCGAGCGATCGCATCGGGACCTCTCGGCGGGACGCTTCGATTCCGGCGAGGCCGACGGCGACACCGTGGTGTGGGGCACGCGGTAGCCGGATGCGGGTGGACCGATCGTGTTCGGAAAGCGCGTACAGTGGTCGGGCGACGCTCGCGTGAACCCGGCGCGAGCCGCGAGAGAGGTTCACGTTGGACGAGTGCATCCACGGTTTCGACGACGGCCTGTGCGCCATCTGCTTCCCGCCGAAGGCGCCCGAGCCACCGGCGCCCGAACCGCCGAAGGCGCGGGCTCCGCGTGCGTCGTTGCGGACGCCGACCGCGGCAGGTCCCGACGGTTCGCGACCCAAGCGCGGGTCGACGCGTGCCGCACGACTGGCCGATGAGCCGCCCGTCGACCCTGCCAAGCTCCGGGTCTACCACCTCACGCATCTCGACAACCTCGCACGGATCCTCGGAAGCGGCGCACTCCTCGCCGACGCCGGTGACCCGCCGGCCGCACCCGTGGTCGACATCGCGGCTCCCGCCGCGCGGGAGTACCGCCGGTCGACGCCGGCCGGCGAGCAGGACGCGACGCTTGCGGACTACGTCCCGTTCTTCCTGAGTGTGGACGCGCACCTCTGGATGGCGATCCGAGACGGCGCAGGAGACCCCCGTCTGTCGTCGCCGGCGCCCGACGAATCGCGCGACGCGGCTGATTTCGTGCTGCTCGTGAGCTCGGCGGCGCAGGCGACTGGTGCCCGCGTGTCGCAGCCGGGCCATGTGATCGCGGCGACCTCCGACGCGTCGCTGCCGGGTGCCGAGCTCGCCGTCGGCTGGTATGAGGCCGAACGCGTGCTGCGCCGCATGGCGGTCCACGACGAGGGTCTCGCGGCCGGCGAGTTCCTGGTCAAGGGTGAGGTGCCGCTCGAGCGCATCCAGCTCGTTGCCGTGGCCAACGATCGCGTGCGCGACCGGGTGCGTGCCGCGCTCTCCGCGGTCGGTGCGAAGACGCGGGTCGCCGTCTACCCGCCGTGGTTCCAGGCCTCCGAGGTCTGACCCGACCGGGCGCCCGGCACCCCGTCATCGGGGGGACCCGCGGTCGAGCTCGGCTCTTCGAACAGGGCGCGTTGCGCCTCTTCGACCCGGGCGAGGTTGGAGACTCCGTCGGCCCGATGATGTCCGAACACCCAGTAGCGGTAGAGCAGGAATCGGAAGGCCGTGCCGAGACCGAGGCCGACGACGTTCGAGGCGACGTTGTCGGCGAGCAGGCTCGTGTAGCCGAGCGCGTGATGGCTGAGCCAGAGGCATCCGAGCGAGATGAACATGCCACCCAGGGAGACGGCGACGTACTCGGCGAACTCGCGGAGGTAATTGCGGCGACGGTGTCGCCGGAAGGTCCAGTAGCGGTTGCCGATCCAGTTGAAGACGATCGCCACCGAGGTGGAGATGGTCTTCGCGCCGATCGCGGATTGCGCCCAGCCGTCCACACCGAACACCCCGAGACGCAATGCGTTGAACAGCGCGACGTCGATGACCAGCCCGATGAGGCCGACCACGCCGAACTTCACGGCGTACGTGATCAGGCCGTCCCATGCCCGCTCGAGCAGGCCGCCCCCGCGCAGCATCACCGGGCCAGGATAGTCGCGGCCGACCACGCTTAGACTGTGAGATCGCGGTGTGATCATCGCGCCGGCCCCGGCCGGTGAGGCATCAACGAGAACAGGGAATGAGGTCGGTCGAGTGCGGGTCGGAGTGATCGGTGGCGGTCAGCTGGCGAGGATGATGATTCCGGCCGCGATCGAGCTCGGGGTGGACCTCCGCGTGCTCGCCGAGGGTGAGGGCATGTCCGCCGCGCTGGCGGCCACGCAGGTCGGCGACTACACGGATGCTGCGACTGTGCTCTCGTTCGCCCGCGAGGTCGACGTCATCACCTTCGATCACGAGCACGTGCCGCAAGACGTCCTCCGGGCCTTGGTCGACGAGGGGATCCCGGTGCGCCCGGGCCCGGGCGCACTCGCGATCGCCCAGGACAAGCTGCTCATGCGCGAGCGCCTGTCCGAGCTCGGGCTCCCCGTTCCGGACTGGGCGCGCGTCGAATCGCCCGCCGAGCTCGACGAGTTCATCGCCGCCCACGGCGGCGTCGCGGTCGTGAAGACGCCCCGTGGGGGCTACGACGGCAAGGGCGTCCGGGTGGTCCGGTCGTCGGACGAGGTCTCGGAGTGGTTCGCCACCATCGTCGAAGACGGTCGAGCGGGCGCCCTGCTGGCCGAGGAACTCGTCGACTTCCGGCGCGAGCTCGCGCAGCTCGTCGCGCGCCGGCCCAGCGGCGAGACCGTCGCGTGGCCGCTCGTCGAGACGGTTCAGGTCTCGGGCGTGTGCAGCGAGGTCATCGCGCCCGCGCCGAAGTCGGCCGGCCGTATCGCGGACCTGGCGGGTGACATCGCGTTCGCGGTCGCCGAGGGGCTCGACGTGACGGGCGTGCTCGCGGTCGAGCTGTTCGAGACCGTGGACGACCGCGTGCTCATCAACGAGCTGGCGATGCGGCCCCACAACAGCGGGCACTGGTCGATGGACGGCGCGACCACCGGGCAGTTCGAACAGCACCTTCGCGCGGTGCTCGACCTGCCCCTGGGGGGCACCGGGACGCATGCCCCGTGGGCGGTGATGGTGAACATCCTCGGCGGGCCCGAGGAAGGCACCATCGCCGATCGCACCCCGGCGGCGCTCGCGGGGCATCCGACCGTGAAGCTGCACGCGTACGGCAAGGCGCCGAGGCCGGGCCGCAAGGTCGGCCATGTCACGGCGATCGGTACGGACCTCGACGACGTCGTCTACGAGGCGCGTGCCGCAGCGGCCGAGTTCCAGGGCTGATCGGGCTGCGTTCGCCGAGTGGCGCTGCGGGAATCTCCCAGCGCCCAGCCCTACACTCGATCGGGTGACTGAGACGAACAACCCCCCGCTCGTCGGGGTCGTGATGGGCTCCGATTCCGACTGGGGCGTCATGCGAGAGGCCGCCGAACTGCTCGAGCAGTTCGGTGTGCCGCACGAGGTGGAGGTCGTCTCGGCCCACCGGACACCCGAGAAGATGATCGCCTACGGGAAGCAGGCGGCCGGTCGCGGACTGAAGGTCGTGATCGCCGGGGCGGGCGGCGCGGCGCACCTGCCCGGAATGCTCGCGTCGGTCACCACGCTGCCGGTCGTCGGCGTGCCGGTCCCGCTCGCGCGCCTCGACGGCCTCGATTCGCTGCTGTCGATCGTGCAGATGCCCGCGGGTGTGCCCGTCGCGACCGTCTCGATCGGCGGCGCCCGGAATGCCGGGCTGATCGCGGTGAAGATCCTCGCGACGTCCGACCCCGCGCTCGCCGAGGCGCTTGCGGGC
>CALALQ010000287.1 GCA_937925595.1 uncultured Demequina sp.
CCCTCAACCCCATGGACCTCTGGGTCGGGCGGGGCCTGCCGGGTGTGCCCCTCACCTGGCCCCGCGTCTCGGGCTGCGACGTCTGCGGCGTGGTCGAGGCCGTCGGCGAGGGCGTGGACCCTTCGTGGAACGGCCGGCGCGTCATCATGAACGCCGCGGTCCGTCAGGCCGAGCGCGTGCTGCCCGACGACCCGCCCGGCTCGACGCTCGCGCCCGAGTACGAGCTTCTAGGCGAGCACCACAACGGCGCCCACTGCCAGTTCTTCAACGCGCCGGTGCGTCAGCTTGCGCCGGTGGGCGACGCTGATCCGGTGGAGGCCGCGGCCTTCGGGCTGACATTCCTCACCGCGTGGGGGATGCTCCGCAAGGCGGAACTCAAGCCCGGGCAGAGCGTGCTCGTGACCGGCGTCGGTGGGGGCGTCGCGACGGCGGCGCTTAAGATCGCCAAGCACTTCGGCTGCACCGTGGCCGTCACCTCGCGCCACGCGGGGAAGCTCGACAAGGCGCGCGAGCTCGGCGCGGACCACGTCATCCTTGATACGGGCGAGGACTGGTCGCGCGAGGCGCGGGCCGTCACCAACAAACGCGGGTTCGACGTCGCCGTCGACTCGATCGGCAAGGCGACGCACCTCTGGTGCATCAAATCGCTTGCGCGGGGCGGGGCGTATGTCGCCTGCGGCGCCACGACCGGCCCCGACGCCACCACCGACCTCGCCCGCGTCTTCTGGAATCAGCTCCGCATCCTCGGCTCGACCATGGGGTCGATCGACGAGTTCAGGGAGATCGTTGCGCTCTTCCGCGCGGGAGCGCTCCGACCCGTCGTCGACAGCGTGCACCCGTGGTCCGATGCGCGCAAGGCCTGGCAACGCCTCGAATCGGGGGAGCAGTTCGGCAACGTCGTGCTATCGTGGAAGTGATTCACCGGGAGCTGTCCGGGCTCCAGGTTGGGCTCCTCATCAACTTCAACGTGCCTCGCCTTCGCGACGGCATCGTCCGTAGAGTGCTCACCCCCAAACCCCTTCCTCCCATCTCCGCTCCGTGCTCTCCGCGGTCTCCGTGTTGAACCTATCGAGGAACCTGCAATGGCTCTTCTCAGCGGCAAAGTCGGCCTCGTCTTCGGCGTCGCGAACGATCGTTCCTACGCCACGCACATCGCCGAGACGATCATCCAGCACGGCGGGACGTGCGCCTTCGCCCACCTTCCGGGTGAGAAGAACGAGCGGCGCACCGCCAAGGCCGTCGAGAAGCTGGGCGTCTCCAACCCCTGGCTCTACCCGTGCGACGCGTCCAGCGACGCCGAGATCGACGCCATCTTCGAGGCCTACACGAAGGCGCACGAGCGGCTCGACTTCGTGATCCACTCCATCGCCTTCGCCGACCGCGAGTGGCTCCAGCCCGGCCGGTTCAACGAGACGCCCCGCGCCGCCTACCTCTCCGCCATCGACATCTCCGCGTACACCCTCGCGGCCTTCGCCAAGCGCGCCCGCGAGCCCATGAAGGCCAGCGGGGGCGGCTCCATCCTCGCCATGTCCTACTACGGCAGCGAGAAGGTCGTCCCCGGCTACAACGTCATGGGCGTCGCCAAGGCGGCCCTGGAGTGCACCGCGCGGTACCTGGCCGCGGAGCTCGGCGCCGACAACATCCGCGTGAACACGATCTCGGGCGGCCCGCTCCGCACGCTGGCCAGCAGCGCGGTGGGGGGCATCGACACGATGCTCGAATCCACGCCCCTCAAGGCGCCCCTGCGGCGCAACGTCGAGGGCAGCGACGTCGGCGGCGCCGCGGCCTTCCTCGTCAGCGACCTGTCCTCCGGCATCACCGGCGAGAACATCTACGTCGACTGCGGCGTGAGCACGATCGGGGTGTGAGTCGGTGTGCTGCTGAGTGGGGGGATGCCACCGCCGGCTTGCCCGGCGGCGCTCCTCGTTCTTCTCGATCTACTTCAGGGTGAGTCGAAACGAGGAGAAGAAAGAGCACGGTCGGACAAGCCGACCGTGGCCCCCAGACGCGTACATTCGATCACTTCACCACCGCCGGCGTCAGCCGTTCCAGCACGCCCAGGGCGGCGTCGAGGTACCGCGGGTTGCCGTCGGTCTTGAGGAACGCGGGGGCCGCGGCGGCCACGAGCACGCGCCGGATGTTCGCCAGTTCCGCGTAGTCGTCGCCGTTGTCGAGCCCTACGACCTTGCGAGCCTTGGCGAGCATCGAGACGGGCTTGAGCCCGTTCATGTGCTCCATGTGCGCCCAGTGGAGGCGTTCGAGATACACCGCGTCTTCGACCCAGTGCCCGGGCGCAACCTCCGCGAAGTCGAGCAGCACGCAGCAGGCCGGGCCCCAGGGCGAGCCCTCGGGCCGGCGCATGGCGTTGCCGGGGTGCAGGTCGCCGTGCTTCCAGGTGGTGATGGGGCGCGCGTCCCACCGCGCCAGCAGAGCGCCGATGCCCTTCTGCACCTTCTTGAGCGCGTCGGTCCAGCGCGCCTCGTTGGGGATGTGCGAGGTCTTCACCGCGGCCCGACCCTGCTCGATCAGCTGCGCCCAGTCCACCCGCTGCACGCGGTGCGGGTCGATGGGCCAGGCCCGCTCCGCGTGCCTGTAGAACACCGCCGCGGCGGCGGCGACTTCCTCCATCGCCTGCTTCAGCCGCTCGTAGGCCTCGGGCGATGCCGACACGCCTGAGGTTGCGACGCTCAGCGGCATGCCGGGCAGTTTCTCCATCACCACCCAGCCCACGTCGTACGCGCCGAGTTCCCACCCGTCGGCCGCGACGCGGGGCGTGGGCGCCTCGGTGCGGCTCAGGTCAACGAGCGTCCTGTGCTCGGTGGGGCCGATGGGGAGTTTTACGACGACGTCGCGGGGCGCCGGCTCGCCGTCGAAGGTGAAGGTTGAGAACCCGGTCGCCGCGCCCCCGCGTTGCCAGTCGGTCCGGAACCAGCGGACCGGCCCGAGCCGCCCATCGCACGACTCGCGCAGGGCCGGCTCGAGGGCGTGCGCGAGTTCGCTGGCGTCGGTGAGCCCGGGCATGAGGAATCTGCCCCGGCCATCGATCTCGACGACGCCCTCCGACGCATCGCCCGCGACCGGTGACGTCGAGACAGCGACGATGTGCGACCCCTCCACGAGCACGTCCGCGTTGTCGGTGGTCTGCTCGTGAACGCCGTCGAAGACGCGCACGTTGCGGAGGATCATCCTTCGCGGCGCGTCAGAAC
>CALALQ010000288.1 GCA_937925595.1 uncultured Demequina sp.
TCCAGACCCTCCGATGAAGCGGTGGCAAGAATCTCGACGAGTGATTCCAGGCTTTCCTCGTCCAGGGATCCTTCCGGGGGTGGTTCGATCGCGACTGGCCAACTGCCAGGCGGAAACCATCGGTGGCATGGCGGATAGCCGCAGCGTCCGCCCTCGCCGCCTGACCGATCGATGTATTCAACCCAGCTGATCCGACGCCACTCCTGCCCTGGCCGGACAACGAAGCCGAGGGATGTTCCCGTCACGGTGGTTCCCTCGTCGAGATTCACATCGCCGATGATCAGGGGAGCGATGTCGCCAGCGTCTAGCCGCCGTTGGTGCCACTCGTCGTGGGTCCCCAGTCCGTCCAGCGCCGGGTTCTCGTACATCGCGTGGAGAATCCATGTGGATGCGGGCCACTCATCGAGGTCATACCCAGTGACCTGCTCCTCGCCGGCGGATCTGACCAACCAACGGACTTGCTCCGTTGGGTCTTCGACACGACGCACTGGCACAGGAGGATCTTCCCCCAAACCGTCAGTCACCGTGCGAAGTTGAGCGCTCGCATCAGCCGCGGTGCGCCGCAGATCATTCCGGTGAGCGGTAGGTCCGGTTCAGAGGCCACGATTGGAGCTCAGCCACTCGGCGTCGTTCCACATCACGGGCATAGCGCCCACCGGCTCGAAGGCCAACCGGGGGTCGTTCGACTGAACCAGGCAGATGATCCGGTGACCGATCAGGATGGCGCACCGAGCCTGGTCCGCGAAGATGTCGAGCATGTTCTGAGCGGTCCTGGGATCCACCGCTGTGAAGGCTTCGAAGGCCCTGAGCACGATCACCAATCCGGTGTTGACGTCTGCATCCCAGCCATAATCACCCGATGCGACGTCTCTCATACAGTCGTTCAGCGCGTCCAGGTTCCGCCCGAAGTAGTCGGGAAAGTTGAGCGCCAACGCGATGTCGTCGTACATGTCGGCATCCGAGGACCAGGAGCTAGCGTCGAACTCCACTACCCGATAGGCGTGCGACCGCAGCCACCCGACCGTCTCGTCGAGCAGCGAAGAACGCCAGAACATGGTGACGAACGTGTTGTGCACGAGGCGAAAGTCAACCGGGTGCGTTGTCTGAGCGTCGGCGTCCCAAGTGGCCACCCAAAGAAACGTACCGACCGGCACCGAGCGTCGCGCCGAAACCGCCTCAATGGTTATGTGTACGCGGGCCCGATACGCCTGTTGACGGCTTTCGGGTGTCCGGGTCAGTCGCGCGGGTCGAAGAGCTTGAGGAATTTCTCGCGCGGGATCAGCACGCGGCGGCCGAGCTTGACCGAGGGGATAGTGCCGTTCTCGATGCCGGCGGTGACGGTCCTCGGGTCGACACCCAAGGCGGCCGCGGCATCGGTGCGCGTGATGACGAGGCTGCGCGAGCTGCGCAGCGTCTCGATGGACATGGTGGCTGCTCTCATGTCGCGTCTCCTTGCCTGTCTCCCCGCGGACGGAGTTCTTCGAGTGTAGATGTTCGCGCTTGATGTATCAAGAACAGCGTTGTATGTTTCTTCCATGGAGTCACGCCAGCGAGGCAACCCGTCGGGGAACACGAACGCGCACGTAGCCGCAAACCTGCGTACGGCGCGCCAGGCGATCGGCATGGACCTGCGCACGTTCTCCGACCGCATTAGAGACACCGGGCGGGCGATGTCCCCCTCTGCGCTGAGCAAGATCGAGAACGGCGACCGGCGCGTGGACGTCGACGACCTGACCGTCTTCGCCTTCATCCTCGGCACTAGCCCGGCCGCCCTCCTCACTCCGCCCGACGACGCCCCGCCGCCGACGGGCGTGCCCGAAGGCCAGTACAACGGCGAGGAGCTCCGGGCCTGGGCCCGCGGGCAAGCGAAGCTCACCACCGAGGACCTCGCGCGCTACTGGAAGGACGAGTACTTCAACGCCGTCAGCTCTATCCGCTACTACGAGAACCTGATGGCGCAGTACGCCGACGGCCGCGAGGGCAACACGATGCACCGCGCCACCTACGAGCAGCGTCTCGCAGCCGCCGGTGCCCGACGGGACGAGGCACGCCTGAGACTGCTCGCCCTTGACCCTGATGCCCTCCCTGCGCCTCGCGACGACGCCGCCGACGGGTGGACCTGACATGGCCGAGAAGCCGGCCCGGCGCTCCCGGTCCCGGCACGCCGGCTCGATCACGTCGTACGCGACCCAGAGCGGCCAGCGCTGGAAGTTCCAGATCTACGTTGCCAAGGACCCCGAGCGGCCCGAGCTCGGGGACACCCGACTCACCCGCGGTGGGTTCAAGAGCCTGGACGAGGCCCAGCGAGCGCTCGCGGAGGCGTTGCGGAAGAAGAAGTCCAACGCCAGGTTCCAGTCCAAGATCCCGACCATCGGTGAGTACGCCGACCACTGGATCTCGGGCTTGCGGCTGCAGAACTCCACCATCGAGGGCTACAAGAAGATCGTCCGCAACCACGTCACGCCGCACCTCGGCACGATCCGGCTCGACAAGCTCACCGCCACCAGGATCGCGTCCCACTACCGACAGCTGGAGACCTCGGGACGACGCGACAAGCCCGGGTACGGCAAGCCACTCTCGGCCAACACCGTCTCCAAGGTCCACGTCCTGCTCGCCGCGATGCTCGACGCCGCCGTCGATGACGGGCTGATCATGCTCAACCCGGCCAAGAAGAAGCGCACCGTCAACCCACCGAGATTGAGCCAGATCCGCGCGCAGAAGCCCGAAATCGTCACGTGGACCGGCCCTCAGCTCCACGCCTTTCTCACCTGGGACCGCGACGAGCTCAACGACGAGCTGTTCCCGCTGTGGCGCACCCTCGCCTACACCGGCATGCGCCGATCCGAGGCCCTCGCGCTGCGGTGGTCCGACATCAACTTCACCACGGGCAGGATCAGCCTGCGCCGCGCTGTCGACGTCACACTCCCCAACACCACGAAGGTCACCAAGACCGGCAACGCCCGCGTCATCGACATCGACGCCGAGACCCTGCGCGTCCTCAAGGCCCA
>CALALQ010000289.1 GCA_937925595.1 uncultured Demequina sp.
AGGTGCCAGTGCCCGAAAGGGCGTGGGGGTTCAACTCCCCCCTCGCGCACAGGGGGCCGTGTAACTTTTTTCACGGCAAACTGTTCGTTTATTAGAACGGAAGACCGGCAGGAGATCTGATCTCCTGCCGGTTTCGTCGTTTCCGGGGTGGATGGGGGCGCCGGTTCCCGATCTGCGCTTACAGGACCAACACGAATAGGCCCCTGAGGGCCTGTTTGGTGTCGTTTTCGGTTCGGGGCGCTGCGTGCGCTACAGGTGGGGTATCGGGTTGCCGTGTTCGTCGTACCGGCGAAGGTTTCGCAGCGCGGTTTCGCCGATTGCCTTGACTGCGGGGTTGGCGATGAAGCTGACGATGCGTCGCATGTTCGAGACGGCTCCCGCGAATCCTGCGGTCAGGGTCTGGTAGGCGTAGCCTCGGGGCCGGCGCTTCTCGGGGTTGCCGAGGTCGGTGAAGCCGTCGTGCTTGAGCCAGTAGTTGTTCTCTTCGACGCGGTTGCGCTGGCCGTACCACTTGGTCCAGTCCTCGCTGCGCAGTTCGAACATCTGCAGCTGCTTGATGATGGCCAGGTGCTCGGGGATGTCGGGTGAGACGGTGAGGGTGGCCTGCTTGAGGACGGGGCGCTTCACCTCGGCGCCGGTGGCGCGGTCGAAGTAGCGGTGCTTCTTCGTGTCGATGGTCGGATAGTAGAAGCGGAAGCTGCCGTCCTCCTCGGGGCGGCCCTTGCCCATGACCCGGTAGGCGGTGCGCGATTTCCGCCGCGCGTCGTAGGTGGCCTCGTCGATCTTCTTCGGGTCTCCGGGTTCGCGGCGGTAGTCGACGGTCGCGTTGATGAGGTGTTCCGGCATCCACTTCAGGTAGAGGCAGCCGTCGATGGCGATGGCGTCGTCCACGACGCCGTGGATGGCTTTGTCCTTGTCCTTCGATTCGCGGGTCTTGCGGATGTCCCAGACGGTGCGGAAGCCCATCTTGGCGATGGGGATCTGGAAGTGTTCGGGGGTGAGGCCGGGGTAGAGCATGTCGGTGATGAGCAGGTGCCGCTGGTCACGAGCGAACTCGCGAGAGTGATAGCACATCGCGATACGACCACCATGGCGGGTGCGGCCAGGCTGGTGGACGGTCATTCCCGTCGTGAGGACGGGGAAGGAGTCGGGGGCGCCGGGCTTGTTGGGGACGGTGACGACGGTCTCCACTTCCCATCCGGCCTTGTCGCGCTCGTGACCGGTGCCTTCGTGGGTTCCCTCGCGGCTGTATCGTCCGCTCATTGCGTCCAGGTTCCGGCGGTCGCGGCCGTGGTGCTTCTTCCCGGGGTTGGGCCGGCCGGGGACCTCGATGAAGGTCGCGTCGAGTGCGACGTTGCCCTTGTAGGTGGCGCGGATGTCTGCGGGGAGACGGCGGACAGTGGCATGGAGGATGTCGTTGACGACTTCGTCCATGCGTGAGCGCTTCTCGTCAGAATAGGAGGCGAGTGCTGCCTGATACTCCTCGGCGGTCGCCTTCTTCTTGCGGTCAACCGTCCACGGCTCCAATAGTGCGAGAACACGGTTCAGCGACCTCCTGTACCGCTGGTACCACATGCGCTTCGTGCCACGCATGGCGGGGATGCCGAGGTAGACGCGAGTCTCGGGAGTCATCTGCGCGAACAACGTTCGCGCGACAGCGTTGTACCGGTTGTCGCCGGAGTCGATGTGCATGATGAACAGGATGAGAACAGTGCGGATCGACATGTGGGGCTTTCGCCCCGCGTTGGATTTCCGTTCCGCGCGGGCCGCCTGCTCGAGCTTTTCGACGACGCCCGACTCGTCGATCAGGCTTCCCCACAGCTGGACGCGTTCGAGCGAGGTCGCGGCGGACTCGCGGATGCGTTCGTATTCTTCGTGGACGTAACCGGTCGCTTCGATCATGTGCCGGTCGTAGGTCCTGAGGACCTCGGCCTGCTGCGCCGGGGTCACGCCTGATCCTCCTCGCGGAAGAGGCGGCGGTACTCGTCGTCGTCGCGGAGTTCGACGAACTCGAGGAGCTTGTGCAGGTGCTGCATCTTCTCGATACCGGCGGCGCGGAAGATGTCCTTGATGCCGCGTGCGTGGAGGTGGTGAGCGAGCCAGGTGGCGCGGAGCCGATCAGCGCGCGGCCGCTTGCTGGCGCCGTAGCTGTTCTCGGTGAACGCCGAGGTGAGGTTGCTGGTGTCCTTCCGGTGAATCTGGCCCCAGAGCGGTTCGCCCGCGGGGCGCCGACCGAGTACGGCGACCATCCAGTCCTCCCACTCGGCGAGGAGAGGAACGTGGCGGGGGCGGTCGGTGGCCACGTGGATGAGGATGCCGTCGTCATCGGCGGTGACGTGCTCCGGGTGTATCCGGAAGATCTCGTTCGCGCGGATGCCGGCGCCGGCGCAGAGAACGAGCATGAGCATGGCCCGGTCGCGCTTCTCGGGCGTCAGCTGGCTGGTCGCCCAGGTGCGGAACCCGTCCATCTCGTCGGGTGTGTACGGTGCGGCCGTCGTGCGATTACTGAGAGAGCTGGGCCTGTCGGGATGTTCGTCGGGAAGCAGTACCTCACTGATCCGCATGAGCACGGCGCGGTAGTTGCCTCGCGTTCC
This sequence comes from uncultured Demequina sp., assembly GCA_937925595.1. The sequence continues at coordinate 2,595 of CALALQ010000289.1, forward strand.
CTCGGTCAGGTCCAGGTTCGCGGTGGTCGAGTAGATGTCGATGGCGCGGACGGTGAACAGCGACTCGACCGTCATCGGCCAGCCCTTCTCGAGCACCGCCCACGCGACGTAGCGGGCGACGTAGGGCATCGCGAAGCTGGCCGTGTACGCGGTTTGAGGTGCAGCCACCGCGATGGCGTCGCGAACGAACGCGTCCATCTCGGGATGGTCAGCGGTCGCGCGCAGCTTCTTGGTCGCCATGGCCTTCAGTGCCCCCGCATCCGGCTGCGACTTCGCGCGGGCCGTGAGGATCCGCGCGAGCTCGCGCGGCGGGTTCGGCACGTTGAAGAACCCGATGTACGGGGCGATGATCTCGTAGTTGTCCGCGGCCCAGTCGGTGTTGCCCCAGCGGGTGACGCGGTGAAGGAAGTCGGGAGTGTGAGTGTTCTCTTGCATGCCCGTCCTGTGCGCGGCGACGACGCAACTCTGGACAGGATGCAACGAGAATTCAGCAACAGGGGCTTTCTATGGCTATTCGCGGGAATGCAAACGCATCCAACGAAATGAGCACGGCGTTCGTGGAGCCGGCGTTGAAGGTCGAGAGGCTCGCGTTCGGTGGGTGCGAGGTGGCCCGCTACCTGCAGCGGCTGTTCCTCTGTGACAGTGCCGCTGCCGCCGTGGAACCCCTGTGCCCGTCTCAGCTCGGGGCG
>CALALQ010000290.1 GCA_937925595.1 uncultured Demequina sp.
CAGGATCTCGCGTCGTGGGAGCGCGTCGGCGCCGATGTCCGCATCGAGTCGGAGGTCACGGCCGAGGCAGCCGAGCGACTCGAAAGCAAGGGGCTCACCGTGTCCCGGGGCTACGCCAAGGTCAATGCGATCATCACGCTTGGACCCGACTATTCGGACACCTTCCTGTTTGCGATGGACAGCAGCTACCCCCAGATCCTGCGCCAGGCGGGAGTCGAGGACGTCAGTTCCCTCGAGAAGCTGTACGCGGCAGCTGAGGCCGCAGGTCCGCGGGACCCGCTGCCTGCGCTTGCGACGCAAGAGGTCATCGACATCGCGGTGCACAGCGACTCTCGCGTCTACGTGGGACGCACGTACCTGCCGTTCGAGATCACGGGCATCGCGGACATCGTCCCCGGGGGCTTCACCGATGAGGCGACCTACCTGATCATGCCCGCGGAGCAGCTGCTGGGCTCCGAGGTCCAGGATCCTGTCGCTCCCAACATCGCCTTCGTCTCGGGTCCCGGCGCGGCCGCTGCCGTCGCCGCGGAGGCGAGCATCGACCAGTCGACCGTCATCACCAGGGAGGACTGGATGGCCGCGATGCAGGAGTCGGCGCTCATCGGCGGAGTGCAGCGAGCGATCGGCATCGCCGTGCTCGCGGTTGGCGCTCTCGCCGCGGTCGCCCTGCTCGTGACGATCCTGCGCGGCGTGCGCGAGCGCGGCCGCGCGCTGTCGATGCTGCGCACCCAGGGCATGGGCTCTGGCTATGGCTGGTGGCTGTCGCTCGCCGAGCTCGCCCCGCTCACGATCGCCGCGGTCGTCGGCGGCGCTGGCGCAGGCCTGTCGATCATGTGGCTGCTTGGAGAGACGCTCGGCCTCAAGCTGCTCTCGGGTGGCCTGACCGAGCCGCCGCTCGCTCCCGACTGGACGTTCATGGCCATCCTTGGCGCCGGCATCGTCCTGCTTCTGTTTGTCGCCGTTGCCGCGGAGGTGCTCGTGCACCGTCGCAACAAGCTCAGCGAAGTGCTTCGCTGGGGAGAGTCCCGATGAGGGAGGAACCATGACCACCGAGACACTGATGCAGCCCACCGTCGAGTACGGCGCGGATGCGCTCATTGTGTGCGACAACCTCGTGCGCATCTACCAGGTGGAGAACATCGAGGTGCAGGCCCTGCAGGGCCTCGATCTGCTCGTCGACAAGGGCGAGATGATCGCCATCGTCGGCCAGTCGGGCTCCGGAAAGTCGACCCTGCTCAATGTGCTCTCCGGTCTCGACGTCCCCACCGCCGGCGCCGCTCGCGTCGCCGGCTGGGATCTGCTGCGCATGTCGCATGCCGACCGTCTCACGTACCGGCGCTCGGTGGTGGGCTTTGTGTGGCAGCAGACGGGACGCAATCTGCTGTCCTACCTCACCGCCAAGGAGAACGTCATGCTCCCCATGGCGTTCGCTGGCGTGAGTGGTCGCAAGCGCGCCAACCGCGCCGCGGAGCTGCTCGACGCCATGGGCCTTGCAGACAAGGCCGGCCGACGCCCCAGCCAGCTGTCCGGTGGTGAGCAGCAGCGCGTGGCGATCGCCGTAGCACTTGCCAACAATCCCGAGGTGATCTTCGCCGACGAGCCGACCGGAGAGCTCGACTCCGCGACCGGCGACGACGTCTTCGAGGCGCTGCGCGCCGCGAACCGCGACCTCGGTGCCACGGTCGTGGTCGTCACGCACGACCATGCCGTGAGCTCCCAGGTGCAGCGCACCGTCGCGATCAGGGACGGCCGCACCGCCACGGAGGTGGTCCGCCGCACCCACGTCGATGACGAGGGCGTGACCCAAACCATTCACGAGGAGTACGCGGTGCTCGACCGCGCGGGCCGCATGCAGCTGCCCCGCGACTACCGCACCGCGCTGGGCCTCAAGGACAGGGTGCGACTCGAGCTTGAGTCCGACCACATCGGAGTGTGGCCGGACGGCTCGGTCAAGAAGGTTCGCCACGATCCTGTGCCAGCGCCAGAGCCCGTCACGGCCGACGCCGCGGCGGCTCCCGGGTCGGCACCAGAGCCGACGCCTGAACCTTCTGCCGCTGCCTTCGAGCCTCCGGCCGAGTCGACGGTGTCGCCGGCGGAGGCGCCCGCGCCTCAGAGCCCGTACCTCGCCGTTCCGACGCCGCGACCCGTGGTCGAGAGTCCCTCGAAGCCCCCAGCCCCCGTGACGTCGTCGATCCCTGTCGTCGCCGCCGCGCCAGAGCACGCGCCTGAACCGGAACCTGCGCCGGAACCCGAGCCCGAGCCCCAACCAGAGCCGGAACCCCAAGAGCCGCCGGTCGCGCCAGACCCGGCTCCAGCGTCGGCCGAATACCAGCCCAGCCCCTATGCGAGCCTTGGCGCGTTCGAGCCGCCGGCCGCCGAGCTGCTCATCGACCAGCCCTACACGCCGCGCGTCCCCGCACCGCCCAGCCCGGCCGCGATGGAGCCTGCGGAACCTGCGGAACCCGCCACGGATGCAGCTGACGACCCGTACGCGCCGCCCCAGCCTGCGCCGCGAGCGCCGTGGCTGCCGAAGGAGGACGACAATGACTGACCCGATCACCCCCGCCTCGCCCATGGTGACGGTGCGTGGGGTCACCAAGTCCTATGGCAGCGGATCGGCCAAGGTCACTGCGCTCGACGACGTGACGTTCGAGGTGGGCCGGGGCAAGCTCGTGGCGCTCGTGGGCCGCTCCGGCTCGGGAAAGACCACGCTGCTCAACTGCATCGGCGGCCTCGACAAGCCCAGTGCGGGCACGATCATCGTCAACGACGTCGTGGTGACCAAGCTGTCCGAGCGCGCGCGCACGGCGCTGCGCCGGGACACGGTCGCGTTCGTCTTTCAGACGTTTGGCCTGGTGCCGATGCTGTCGGCGGCGGAGAACGTGGGTCTTCCCATGCGGCTGCGCAACACCAAGACGTCGGTTCGCGACAAGCGAGTGGCGGAGCTGCTCGACATGGTGGGCCTTTCCAAGCACATGAACCAGCGTCCTGCGGAGCTCTCCGGTGGCCAGCAGCAGCGTGTCGCGATTGCGCGCGCCCTCGCCAATGAGCCGCAGCTGCTCATCGCCGACGAGCCGACGGGTCAGCTCGACGCTGACACGGGAGCGGCGATCATGACGCTGCTGCGAGACGTCATCGCGAGCCAGGGCATGACGGCGCTGATCTCGACGCACGACCAGTCACTCATGGACATCGCGGACGACACTGTGCGCCTCGCTGACGGTCACCTCGTCGCTCCTGACGACGAGACCTTCGTCTCGACGGGTTCACTCGCCACCGGCTCCGAACACCAGGGACGGGTCGTCTAGCGTCGGTCCGACGCTCCGGGAACCACCGCCCACATCCACCGTGCCGCTTGGGCTGGGTCGGTGCGCGGTTCGCTGTCGAGCCACGTCCCGATCATGCCGAGCAGCGACCCCGCGATGCCCGCGGCGACGAACTCGACGGGGGCCTTCTTGGTGAGGTGAGGGCTGTGCTCTCCGATGAGGCGGGTGATGGCGTCGATGATGTGCGTGCGCAGGCGCGCAAGGACGATGCCGTAGCCCGGAGCCGTGAAGATGCGGCGGTACAGGTCCGCATACTCATCGACATGGCCCAAGAACTCGACGAGCGGCAGCGGCGGCTTGCCCGGCGCGAGTTCCAGCTGCTCGAGGTTGGCGCCCGCTCGCGTCGCCACTAGGTCCAGGGCGTCGGCGAGCAGGGTCTCCTTGTCGCGGTAATGCGCGTAGAAGGTAGTGCGGTTGACGCCCGCTCGCTGCGCGATGTCGCCGATCGAGATGTCGTCGATGCCGTGTTCGCGAGCAAGCTCGAAGAGCGCCTCTTGAAGGCGCTTCCGAGTCTTCGCGATCCTCGCATCCATGCCTCCATTGTGCCTGCCGCCAGAAAGATAACCAACAACTGTCGCGTAACTCGCGCTTTCGCCGTACACTTGAAGAAGGCACTGCTGCCGTTCTTCTTCTCCCCCTTCACGCCGAAAGGCTCTGCTGTGGCCAACCTGCTTTTCCGCATCGGACGCGCGTCCGCTTCGCGACCGCTCCTCGTCATCATCGCGTGGGTGCTGATCCTCGCCGTCAGCGGCGGCGCGTACCTGCTGTTCGGCGGCAAGCTCACCGACACCTTCTCGATCCCCGGCACCGAGACCGAGCGCGTGGCCGATGAGCTCAACGAGAACATCGACGGGCTCGACGGCGGCACCGCTCGACTTGTCTTCACCACCAAGGACGGCGCTGGGTTCTCTGCGACGCAGCAGCAGGAGATCAGCGCGGCACTCGCGGCGGTGCTCGGCATGGACAACGTCACGGGCGTGACCGACCCCTTCGCCACCGAGGCGCAGCGTGCCGCCACCTCCCAGCAGCTGGCCGATGCTGCGGCCCAGCTCGCGGACGGCCGCCAGCAGGCAGAGGATGGCCAGGCGCAGCTCGACGCGGCCATCGAGCAGGCCAAGGCCGTTGGCATGTACGAGGCCATGGCAGATCAGTTCGAGGCTCAGCAGGCTGAGCTGGACAAGGCCATCGCCGAACTCACCGCGGGCGAGGCTCAGCTGTCGCTGTCGTCGCAGCTCGCCGCGAACGCTGCCGCTCTCACGACCGTCTCCGACTCCGGCGCGGCCGCGCTCGGCATGATCCACTTCGACTCCGAGGTGCACGGCGTGCCGCAGGCGAATAAGGACGCGGTCGTCGAGACCATCGAGACGGCGACCCCTGCTGACGTGAATGTCTACTTCACCTCCGAGTTCGTGGGCGGTCCGGAGGGAATCCTCGGCGCCGGCGAGATCGTGGGCGTTGCCCTCGCGCTCGCCGTGCTGCTCATCATGATGCGAGCGATCGCGCCTGCGGTGCTGCCCATCGTCACCTCGTCGATCGGCGTCGGAGTCGGCGTCGCCACGGCCCTCGCGTTCTCCGGCCTCGTCGAGATGCAGTCCGTCACTCCGGTCCTTGGTGTGATGCTTGCGCTCGCCGTCGGCATCGACTACTCGCTGTTCATCGTCAACCGCCACCGCACCCAGCTGAAGCGCGGCATGCCACTTGCCGAAAGCGTCGGGCTGGCAAACGGAACCGCGGGCAATGCAGTGGTCTTCGCCGGCTCCACCGTGCTCATCGCGCTGCTCGCGCTCAACGTCACGGGCATCCCCTTCCTCGGCATCATGGGCACCGTTGCCGCGTTCTGCGTGGCCATCGCCGTGCTCGTCGCGATCACGCTGACCCCGGCGCTGCTGGGGCTCATCGGCCTCAAGGCGCTGTCCAAGAAGGCTCGTGCGAGCGTCGGCGCTCCTGAGCATGCAGAGCCTGAGGCGACCCCCATGCGCACGGGCCGCGCGCTGCTCGCTCTCGTAACCGCCGTCGCGGCGCTTGGCGTCATCGCGATTCCGTCGGCGTCGATGCGACTCGGCCTGCCTGACGGCAGCCAGGAGCCTCAGGAGTCGACGCAGTACAAGGCGTACAAGGTGATTGGCGAGGAGTTCGGCCCCGGCATCATGGGTCCGCTGCTCGTGACCGCCGCGCTTCCCGAGTCGGTCCCCGATGCGGAGCTGCTGAGCGCTCAGGTCACGGTGAGCAATGTGCTCGCGCAGACCGAAGATGTGATCGCAGTCGTGCCGGCCGGTGCGTCCGAGGCCAACGACTTCCTCGCCTTCCAGGTGATCCCCCGGGAGAGCGCCTCAAGTGAGTCCACCGAGGCGCTCGTCCACGAGCTGCGCGGCAACTCGACGCTCGATGGCGACATCGCGCTGGGTGTGGCCGGCGAGGCAAGCGGAAACATCGACATCTCCGAGAACCTCGCCGATGCTCTGCCGCTGTACCTGCTCGTCGTCGTGGGACTGTCGATCATCATCCTCATCATCGTCTTCCGCTCGATCCTCGTGCCGGTCATCGCGACCGCTGGCTTCGTGCTCAGCCTGTTCGCCGCGTTCGGCGCCGTGACCGCGGTGTACCAGTGGGGCTGGCTCGGCTCGCTCTTGGGCGTCCACGACCCTGGCCCGATCCTGAGCTTCCTGCCGATCATGCTCACCGGCATCCTGTTCGGCCTTGCGATGGACTACCAGCTGTTCATCGCGTCGGGCATGCGCGAGTCCTTCGTGCACGGCGAGAGCGCTCGCGGTGCCGTCGTCTCCGGCCTGCGCCACGGCCGCGCGGTCGTGACCGCCGCGGCGATCATCATGGCGTCCGTCTTTGGCGGCTTCGTGTTCTCGCACATCGGGATGATCCGCCCCATGGGCTTTGGTCTCGCGATCGGAGTGCTCTTCGATGCGTTCGTGGTGCGCATGGTGATCGTGCCGTCGCTCATGCACCTCGTTGGCAAGGGCGCCTGGTGGCTGCCCTCCTGGCTCGACCGGGTGCTGCCCAATGTCGACGTTGAGGGCGCCCAGCTCGAGCGCGAGCACCCGCGTCCTGCGGTCCCCGCAGAGTACGCGCTCTAGCCCCTGGACACAGCGAGAGGCCCTCACCAACTGGTGAGGGCCTCTCGCTCATCGTAGCGGGGACAGGATTTGAACCTGCGACCTCCGGGTTATGAGCCCGGCGAGCTACCGAGCTGCTCCACCCCGCGTCGGTAGGTGTATCAGTCTACCGGACGGTACAGAGGCGTCCAAATCGCCCTCCATAACGATGGCGCGAGGGCCAGAACTCGCTAGGCTCGCAACCATGAGCACTCAAGACAACGATCCCTTCGCCGCCACCCCGACTCCGGCCGCTCCCGGAACCCCGGAGCAGGCGGCCACGCCCCCCGGCGTTCTCACTCCCGGCGCCCTGCCCGGAGCGGCACCGGCGGCGCCGTCTGCCTACTCGGCGCCCGGCGCCCCCACGCCGTTCCCCACGAACTACGCTCCGCTCCAGCCCGTCTCTGGCCTGGCGAAGTGGGCGATCATCGGCACGGGTTCCTACACCGCCGTCACCATCCTCAGCGCTGTCACGGCCTCGGCAACGCTCGAGCGCACCAAGGAGACCCTGAGGGACCCCGCGAATGCGAGCGTCGACATGTCCTCCACGCTGCTGGGCTTCCTGTCGTTCATCACCGCCATTGCGGGCTACGTGCTCCTGGCGCTGTGGATGCACCGCGTGCGCGGCAACCTCACCGCACAGGGGCGGAAGCCGGGCGGCCCGCCCGCGGTCGAGTGGTGGGGCTGGTTCGTGCCGCTCGCCAACTTCGTCCTGCCGTTCCTCGGCATGCGCGCCATCACCAAGGAGAAGGTGGGAATCGGCAACGTGCTGGGCTGGTGGCTGCCCTGGGTGGCCGCGCTCATCCTCTCGGCACAGGCTGCAATCGCGCAGTTCGGCGCGGTCGACTTCATGACCGGGCAGCTCAAGGACGAGGCAGCGCTCGACTCGACGGTGCCGCTTTCCGCAGCGGCTGCCGTGCTGGTCGTGGTGTCGTGGATCTTCCTGACGCTGACCATCAACAAGGCCTCCAAGGACAGCGCGCAGTAAGCCTGGCTGGACCATACAAGAAAGAGCGCCCGGACCCGCGAGGGTCCGGGCGCTCTGCGTTGCTGGCGCACGCAACGTCTAGCTTGCTGACTCCAGCTGCTCGCTTGCCGCAATAGCCTCGTCAAGAGCCGCAGCCAGCCGCTTCTGTGCCTCACCATAGGCCGCAAAGTCGCCCAGGGCCAGCGCAGCCTGGCCATCCTCGATGGCCTGCTGCGCCTTGGCGAGCGCCTCGTTGAGGGCCTGCCGAGCGGCGCTGTTGGTGCCGTCGCCCGGCTGCTCGGTGCCGGGGTCGTCCGTTCCAGGGTCCTCAGCACCCGGGTCGTTCGTGCCCGGATCGTCAGTGCCCGGCTTCTCCCCGCCCGGCTCTTCCTTTCCGGGCTCCTCACCCGACGCGCCCTCGCCAAAGACCTGGTCGAGCGCGCCCTGAAGCGTGTCGGCGAAGCCCACTTCGTCACCGAAGGAGACGAACACCTTGCGCAGCAGCGGCACCTTGGTGCCTTCCTTTGCCTGGATATAGACAGGCTGCACGTACAGCAGGCCGCCACCCACAGGGACGGTGAGCAGGTTGCCGTTGATGACGGAGGAGTCACCCTGGCGCAGCAGGTTGAGCACCGTCTGCGCCTCCGTGTCCGTCGAGAAGTTGTTCTGCACCTGACCGGGACCCGGGATCGTGGTGTTTCGCGGCAGCTCGAGCAGTCGCAGAGTGCCGTACGTCTCAGCTACCTTTCCAGGGGTGTCTCCGGTCTCTGAGTCGACCGCAAGGTAGCCAGTGAGGATGTTGCGCGGGTTGTCGCCGCCAGGAATGAAGGACCCGGTCAGCGAGAACGTCGGCTTGTCCTGGTCCGGCATCTGCAGCGACAGGTAGTACGGCGGCTGGTTGCGCGACGTCTGCGTGGGGTCCGCAGGAATCGCCCACACGTCAGAGCCCGTGAACAGCGATGCGGGGTCGGTCACGTGGTACCGCTGAAGCTGGAAGCGCTGCGTCGAGAACAGGTCCTCGGGGTAGCGCAGGTGGCTCATGAGGTCGCCGGAGATCTCGGACATCGGCTTGATGGTGCTGGGGTAGACCTTCTGCCACGTGGCGAGGATCGGGTCCTCGGAGTCCCATGCATACAGCGTGACGCTGCCGTCGTGGGCGTCGACGGTTGCCTTCACCGAGTTGCGGATGTAGTTCAGCTGCTCGACCGTCGCACCTGCGGCGGTGGCCGCAGCATTGCCCCAGAAGATGCCATTGGGGGTCACGGCCGTCGAATAGGGATACTGCGCGGACGTCGTGTAGCCGTCGACCACCCACACGATGCGGCCGTCGACCACCGCGGGATACGTGGTCTGGTCGAGCTTGAGGTACGGAGCGACCTTCGCGACGCGCAGCTGCGGGTCGCGGTCGTAGAGCACCTGCGACTCGCTCGTGACGCGGTCGGAGAACAGGATCTGCTCCTCGCCGAACTTGATCGCGAACATCACCTTGGCAAACAGATTCCCGACGCTGGGGCCGCCATTGCCCGTGAAGGTCGTGTTCGCCTGGCCCGTCGCAGACGCGTCGTCTGGGTAGTCAAGCTCCCACGGCGTCGCACCTTCTGGCGCGCCCACGATTGAGTAGGTGGGGAGGTTGTGGCCAAAGTAGATGCGGGGCTCATAGTCGCCCATGTCGCCCACCGATGGAATGCCGCGCTCCCAGAACGTGGGCTGGCCGTCGATGTTGGCGCGATTGCCGTAGGCGGCGACGATCCCGTAGCCGTGGGTGTAGACCGTGGTGTCGGTAACCCACGAGCGGTTCGCCGCCGGCAGCCCATCAAGGTTCAGCTCTCGCACCGCGATGACGGTGTCGCGGATCTCCCCGTTGATGCGGTAACGGTCCACCTGCAGGGTGTCGCCGAAGTTGTAGTACTGCTTGTTCTGCTGCAGCTGCTGGAACGCGGGAGCGACGACGTTCGGGTCCAACAGACGGATCTGGGCCGTCGTGTCGGCGTCGGCACGCAGCGCATCGGCATCGGCCTCGGTGGTGGCGTCATACTGCTTGACCTGGACGTCATCGATGCCGTAGGCGAAGCGAGTGGCCGCGATGTTGCGCTTGATGTACGGCTCCTCGAGGTCCACCTGGTTGGGGCCCACCTGGAAACGCTGAACCACGGCCGGGTAGATGCCGCCGATTGCGATCGAGGCGACGAGCATGAGGCCCACTCCCGTCGCGGGGATGCGCCAGTCGGCGCGCCAAATCACGAGCAGGAACACCAATGCGACGATGACAGCGATGCCCACGAGGATGCCGCGGGAGGGCAGGATCGCATTGACATCCGTATATGCGGCGCCATAGATCTTCTCGCCGGCCTTGGTGAGCAGCGTGTAGCGCTGCAGCCAGTAGTTCGCGGCGATCAGCAGCATGATGAGCGCACCCATCACTGCGAGCTGAATACGGGCTCCCTTGGACGCCACGAAGCTGCGCCCGCTGCCAGAGATGCCGCCGTAAAGCAGGTGCACGAAGGTCGCGAGCGCCGTTGAGAGGATGAGCATCGTGAGCGCGAACGCGATGAAGCTGCGCAGCACCGGCAGCGTGAAGACGTAGAACGAGGCGTCAAGGCCGAACTGCGGGTCCTTGATGCCGAACTCGGAAGCGTTGAGCCACGCGAGGATCTGCTGCCACTGGGCGGACATCACCATTCCGGCGATCGCGCCAATCGAGACCGGTGCCATCCACATGACGGCGTTCTCCAGCGGACGGATCTGGTCGCGATACTGATCGAGCGTTGCCCGAGTGCCGCGTTCCGGACGGACTCGCCGTGCGACCCACAGCGTGAGCCAGATCGCCGCGGCCGCGATCACGCCGAAGATGAGGAAGATCACCACTCGCGCGACCCATTGCGTGCGGAACACCTCGAAGTAGCCCAGCTGCGAGTACCACTGGATCTCGGTCCAGACGTGGGCGAGCGCGATAGTCGCGGCAACGATGATCGCCACGACGAGGGCGGTCACCGCAACGGGAGAGCGCCTGCGCTCAGGAAGTGGGCGCGGCGCGGCACCGGAGGGCTTGGAGTCGGCGTCAAACGTCAACGGGGCACATCCTTCTTGGCTGTCGGCGGTGACATCAGCGTGCCATACCTAGCAGGTTGGCAGGGAATCTGTTTCGCCCTTGCCGATCGCGACAATCGCGTCGTACGCGTCGGAGAGGGTGTCGACCGAGAAAACGCTCAGGCCCTTGGGAATGTTGCCGACCACCTCGTCGCAGTTGGCGGTGGGAGCAAGGAAGTAGGTGGAGCCAGCGGCGAGCGCGCCGTACATCTTCATGCGGATGCCGCCGATGGCGCCCACGTCACCGGAGGCGTTGATCGTGCCGGTGCCCGAGACCTTCGCTCCGTTCAGCTCGTCCTGCGGGGTGAGCTTGTCCATGATGCCCAGCGAGAACATCAGGCCCGCGCTGGGTCCACCCACGGTGTCGATCGCCACAGTGACATCGATGGGAAGGTCGAAGGCCGGGTCCACGTAGATGCCCATGATTGCCTTGCCCGCGCCGTCATTGCGAGTCGCTACCGTGACGTCGCTGCGCTCTCCCTCTCGAGTGATCGAGACAGTGACCTCGTCGCCAGGGGTGACGGACTTCATGGTTGTCGCCATCTGGTTGTAGGTCTCCGCTTCGACCCCGTTGATCGCGACGATCACGTCGTCCTTCTCGAGGATGCCCTGCGCCGGGGAATCCTCGGGGATCTCAGCCACCCGGATCACGGCAGGCACCGGCGTGCCGAGCTCTTCAAGCGCCGCGACGCTCGCGTGCTCCTGCGAGGTGATCCAGTCCACGCGCGACTGCTCGGCAACAGCGTCCTGCTCCTCGGCGGTGCCGAAAACCCACTCACTGGGAAGGACGTACTCCTTGGGCGAAAGCCAGCCCTTGATCACCCTGCCCATCGTGAAGGTGCTCGACCCAGCGTCGGCAACCGAGACGGTGGTGAGGCGCAGCTCCCCCGTCGAGTCATACGTGGGCGCTCCGGCAATCGCGACCAGCGGTTCGTTGTCCTTGGTGCCCAAGGTGTCGAACGTGGGACCAGGACCGCCCACCGCGAAGTTCGCGGGAACTACCGTCAGCACCGCGATGAGGATGGACACACCGAGGCCGGTGAGGGACAGCACCGTGGACCGGCGCGTTGGACGAGGATCGTCGAGCAGCGGCGCGGGCGTCAGGGTGTATCCGGGGTCGCTCGTCACCGTCCAATCATCCCTGATGCCAGCCCATGCTCATAGCGAACGAGCAATCGAATGGACGCGCTCGAGCGTTACGTTTGTGATGCGGCGCACGCCGCAAGCTCTTGGAGGCCCAGTGACTGACGACGACACCCCCTGGATGCGGCTGCTGCGCGAGCTGTTCGGCGACGATGCAGAGCGCGCCCTTGAGGAGCTCCAGCACATGGGCCTCGACCCTCAGCAGATCGCCGAGGCGTCGGGCCTCGCGGGATCCCCCGCGATGATGGATCACGTCCTCGCGCAGATCCGTGGCCTCATGAGCCAAAGCGAAGGCGAGGACGTGAACTGGACCCTCGCCCACGACGTCGCTCGGGGTGTGGCGGCACAAGGTGGCGATCCCACCGTCAGCGCGGCCACAGCGTCGGACTACCGCCAAGCGGTGAGCGTCGCCGAACTGTGGCTCGATGCCGCCACCGACTTCGACCCCTCTCGCCTCGAGCCGCACGTGTGGAGCCGCGCCGAATGGGTAGAGGCGACCCTTCCGACGTGGCGAGTGCTCGCCGGTCCCGTCGCCGTGAGCGTGTCGACGGCGCTGAACTCTGTGCTGCATCAAGAGGCCGAATACTCGAGCGACTATGGCTCGGACGAGCCCGCGGCGCGCGGGCTGCTCAGTTCCGTGGCCCCCACTGTGTGCGGCATGCACATGGGCCAGGCGGCGGGACAGGCCGCGCTTGAGACGTTCGGTGGCACGGACCTTGGCATCCCGCTCATCACTCCCCCTCGCGTGGTGCTCGTGCCGAGCGTGATCTCCCAGTTCTCCGCCGGCCTGGACGTCCCCCAAGACGAGGTGCGCGCGTTTGTGGCGCTGCGCGAGGCCGCGCATGTGCGACTGTTCAACGCCGCCCCGTGGCTGCCTGGTCAGTTGAGCGCCGCGATTGAGCGCTACGCCAAAGGCATCACCATCGATCTCGAGGCTCTCGACGACGCCGTCCACCGGGCGGGAGCTGGAGACCCGGCCGCGCTGCAGAAGGCACTCACGCGAGGCATCTTCGCCTCGCACCACACCGAGGAGCAGGCTCAGACGCTTGAGCAGATCGAGACGTGGCTCGCGCTCATCGAAGGCTGGGTGGACGAGGTCACGACGGTGGCCGCCGCCCCCCACCTTCCCTCGATCGGGAACCTTCGCGAGATGATGCGTCGTCGACGCGCAGCCGGCGGCCCTGCAGAGGACGCCTTCGCCAATCTGCTCGGCCTTGACCTGCGTCCCCGCCGCCTGCGAGACGCCGCAAGCATGTGGGGCGCCCTCACGCGCAGCGTCGGCGCTGCGGAGCGCGATGCGGTCTGGAGCCACCCCGACCTGCCCCCGCGACCCGAGCAGCTCGCCGACTGGGAGGGCTGGGTCAAGAACCGCGGAACCCAAGAGGACGCGATGGACGCCGAGCTGCGGCGCATTCTCGAGGGCGAGCCGGGACCTGGCGAAGAGGCCTGACGCGACACGACCGAGCGAAATTGGCGCGAAAACGTGCGTAAGCGCGTCTAGGCTTTACCGCAAGAGGCCTTCAGGGCCGTTAGGAGCGTGCCACACGGCACGCATGAAGCAAGGGAGAGCCTCATGGCTGAGAAGTACTCTGGCGAGTTCTACTGCGTGAAGTGCAAGGACAAGCGCACCACCGAGGGTGACGTCGTCATCTCCGAGAACGGCCGCCGCATGGCGAAGGCCACCTGCCCCGAGTGCGGCACCAAGCTGAACCGCATCCTCGGCAAGGCCTAAGCACCACCGTCGACAACGGCCGCCTTCCCGCAAGGGGGGCGGCCGTTTCGCTTGTCTGTGGAAAACCGCTCTGGGCACTCGCGGCGCTGGCACGGTTGAGTCATGCAGCTTCATCCGCGCGCTCCCGTGCTTGCCCGGCGCGGCGGCGCGGTGCAGGTGGGCCTGACCTCCCCCGCCGTGCTGCGGGGACTTGGCAGCGCGGAGCGCGCCTTCCTCGCTTCGCTTGAGGGAGGCCGCCCCGTCTCCCCCATTCAGGCCCGACGCTTCTCCCGGTTGGTCTCTCGCCTCACCAATGCCGGGGCATGGTGGGATGCGCCAGTCGAGACCCCGCCATTCACCGTCGCGGTGCACGGCTGCGGCCGGCTTGGCATGGCGATAGCGGCCGCGCTTGCCGATGCCGGCTGTGACGTCGCGCTGGTCGACGATGCGTCCCAGGCCGTCGAGGAGGCCGGCCTGTTTCCCGCAGCCAGCGGTGAGGTGCCCGCGACGTGTGCTGGCGGCGCTGCTGGCGCGCTCGCCGCGCGGGGGGTGCGCGTCCGTGTGGGCGGCAGCGCCGCGCTCGCCGTGGTCACGTGCCTTGGCTCCCCCGATCCGACTGTGGTCGCCGAGCTCATGCGCACAGACACGCCTCACGTGCTGGTGGTGTGCGGTGAGAGCGACGCGTGGGTGTCGCACATGATCGTGCCGGGGGTGTCCGCGTGCTCGCGCTGCCGAGACCTCGCACTGTCGCGTGACGATGACGAGTGGCCGCTCGTGTCGCTGCAGTTGTCCAGCCCCGGGCAGACGGGACGCAGGCCCTTCGCGTCCGATGCCGCGCGACCTGTCATTGCGGGGCTCGTCTGCGCCGCCGTCGGGCGATGGCGCGGGGCCGGGGCGATTGGGGCGGGCTATCGGGTGAACGACTCCGGTGCGTTCTGGCCTGAGCCGATCGCGGCGGATCCGCAGTGCGGCTGCGGAGCGCCGCCTCGGCAGGGCTCAGTGCCGGGCGACGATCTCGAGGATGTCCGCGCCGTAGGACTCGAGCTTTGACGCGCCGATGCCGTTGACCTTGGCAAGTTCGCCCAGCGTCTTTGGCTTGTCCCTCGCGATCTGCACGAGCGAGACGTCGACGAGCACCGTGAACGCGGGCTTCGATGCGGCCTTGGCCACCCCGATGCGCCACTCCTTGAGCTCCTCGAACAGCCGCACCTGCGACGCATCAAGATCCGCGAGCTTGGCGGAGGACGCCTGTCGCTTGGCGGCGGACACTCGCGCCTCCGGCCACTGCTGGGCGAGGAAGCGGGTGCGCTTGCGCGTGGCCTTGCCCTGCGCCCTGCGCGCCCTCGCGTAACTCAGAGCAAGGTGTTCGCGAGCGCGGGTGATCGCGACATAGAGCAACCTCTTCTCCTCCTCCACGGCCTCCGCTGTCTCAGCGAGCGAGATGGGAAGCAGCCCCTCGGAGCAGCCGATGATGAACACCGCGTCCCACTCGAGGCCCTTCGCGGCGTGCATCGTCGTAAGGGTCACGCCGTCGACAGAGGGAGCGTGCTGAGCCTGCGCTCGCTCGACGAGGTGCTCGACGAAGTCGCGAAGCGTCGCCTCGCCGCCGGAGTCGGCGTCGACGTCGTCCGCGAGCTCCACGAGCGCCTGCAGCGAATCCCACCGGTCGCGTACCGCTCCGCGCTCGGCCGGTGGCTTCTCTGACCAGCCCGCGTCAAGCAGGACGGAACGCACGGCCTCACCCAGGGCAGCCTCGGACGGTGCCACGGCCGCGCCCCTCAGCAGGACCATGGCACGACGCACCTCTTCGCGGTCGAAGAAGCGCTGGCCGCCGCGCACCAGATAGCCGATGCCGCGCACGGCGAGCGCCTCTTCGAGCGCTTCCGACTGGCTGTTGGTGCGGTACAGCACGGCGATCTCGCGGGCGGGCACACCCTGCGCGATCAGCCCTTCGATGCGAGAGGCGACGCCTTCGGCTTCGGAGGCGTCGTCGTCGTAGGCGGTGTAGGTGGGTGCCGGTCCGTTGGGCCGCTGCGCCACGAGCTCCACAGAACTGAACGCGGAGTCGCGAGTGCGCATCAGGGAGTTCGCGAGCTGCACCACTTGGGGCGTGGAGCGATAGTCGCGCACGAGGCGCACCACTGTGGCGTCTGGATACTCCCGACGGAAGTCGAGGAGGTGGCGCGGGCTCGCGCCGGCGAACGAGTAGATGGTCTGCGCGGGGTCGCCGACGACGCACAGCTCTCTGCGACCGCCGAGCCACTGGTCGAGGACGAACTGCTGCAGCGGCGAGACGTCCTGGTACTCGTCGACGACGAAGTGCTTGTACTGGCGACGGATCTGCTCTCCCACCGCCTCGTGGCGGCCGATCATGTCAGCGAGCAGCAGCAGGATGTCCTCGAAGTCGAGCACCACGGCGTCGGTCTTGGCCTGCTCGTAGGCGCGCATCGTGTCCGCAACCTGCTGGGCGGTGAGGCCGCCAGGGAGGGGGCGGCCAGCGTCGGCCACCTTGCGTGCATAGTCGTCGGGGTCGACGAGCGACACCTTGGCCCACTCGATCTCACTCGCGAGGTCGCGCACGGTGATGCGATCGACGCGCAGGCCGATGCCACTTGCCGCGCGGCCCACGAGCTGCGCCTTGTGCTCGACGATCGACGGCATCTGCCCGCCGACGACCTCCGGCCAGAAGTAGCTCAGCTGCCGCAGCGCCGCAGCGTGAAAGGTGCGCGCCTGGACGCCCTCGGCGCCGAGCGCTCGCAATCGCTGCCGCATCTCCCCCGCCGCGCGCGCCGTGAACGTCACCGCGAGCACCGACTGGGGGTTGTACGCATTGACCCGCACGCCATAGGCGATGCGGTGGGTGATGGCGCGGGTCTTGCCCGTCCCCGCTCCCGCGAGCACGCAGACGGGTCCGTGCAGGGCGGTGGCTACCTCTCGCTGCTCCGGATCGAGCGCGTCGAGGATCTCTTCGGCGGACATCGTCGCAATTGTCGCAGGCCGGGCGGACACGGGGTTGCCTGTCCACAGTCTGCGGGATTCAGGCGTTCACCCAGTCGTCGAGCAGGTAGCGGGCGATCGAGCCCGGAGGCGGCAGGATGACGTTGCCCTCGTCCACGAGCGCGTCGAGCTCCTCTCGCGTCACCCAGCGCGCATCAGTGATCTCGTCCATGTCCAGGTTGAGCGTCGGGTCTTCGACCGTCCCGCGGAATCCCACCATGGCCGACGCTGGGAACGGCCAGGGCTGAGACCCTGCGTAGGCGAGGGTCGCGATGGTGAGTCCCGCCTCCTCGGCGACCTCGCGTCGGGCGGCCTGCTCAAGGCTCTCCCCCGGCTCGACGTACCCCGCGAGATGTGAGTAGCGCCGCGCGGTCCAGTACGAGGCATGCGCAATGAGCAGCCTGTCCTCGGGATCGGTGAGCGCCACGATGACGGCGGGGTCGGTGCGCGGGTAGTGCTCTCGCTCGTCCGCATCGCAGCGGCGCACCCAGCCGCCGTGGATCGGAACGGTGGGCTCGCCGCACAGCGAGCAACGAGGGTGGTTCGCATGCCATGTCGTGATGGCGACTGCGGTGTATGCGAGTTCGCGGTCGCGAGCCGCATCATCGCCGCGCTCGGCGAACTGCGCGATGAGGTCCCGCAGGCCGATCATGCGCTCCGCGCCGATGCCGTCGTCGGAGACTCCAAAGTGCTCGTCCGCTGGCACCACTGCCACCACGTCGCGGCCGTTGTCACTTCCCAGGTAGACCGTGAGAGCCGCCTCCGGACGCGCTCCCGGAGGCACTTCCACCAGGCGACCATCCGCGGCGAGGAGCGCCCCTTCCTTGACCACCACAGCGTCGGCGTGGGCCATGTCGAGGTCTCTGCGATCCGCCGCCCTGTCGATGATGAGCGGTTCCGCAGCGAGCCAGGTGAGGGTCATGCCCCCAACCTAAGCCCGAATGGCCGCGAATCCGCACCTCGTGGCCGCTCGACATCGCGGCGTGGAACGTGGCGTCAGGCCTGGTTTCCACGTAGCGTGAAGCCGTGCCACGCTCACCTCTTGCGCTAGCCGCGCTCGCGTCCGTCGCCGTGCCCGGCCTCGACGTGTACGACGTGTTGCGCAGCCCGCACGCCGACGGCGACTTCGACGTGGTCGTGGTGAAGGACGCCACCGGCGCTCGCTGGATCGTGCGCGCCCCGCGCAGGGCCGCCGCAGGCGCCGCCCTCGAAGCCGAGCAGGGACTGCTCACCGCCCTTGGCAGGGCTCGCGATGCGGGGCTGATCTCGTTCGAGGTGCCGCAGCCCAAAGGCTCAGCGCTGCTTGGCGCTGACGAGGGCAGGGTCATCGTCTACACCGAAGTGCGAGGCGCGCCGCTCGTGCTCGCGGCGGTGCAGCCCGGTCCCGGCCTTGCGGCGTCGATCGGCCGCACGCTTGCCCAGGTCCACGAGCTTCCGCACAGCATCATCGAGGAGCAGGGCCTGCCGACGTACACGGCAGAGGAATACCGCGAACGGCGCCTTGCGGAGCTCGATGCGGGCATCCAGACCGGCCGCGTGCCTCCACGTCTCGCTGACCGCTGGGAGCGCCAGCTCGAGAACGTGTCGTGGTGGCGCTTCGAGCCCACCGTGGTGCACGGCGACATGGGTGAGCACCAGATTCTCGTCTCCGAGGGCGAGGTCACGGGAATTGTGGACTGGATGGACGCTCGCGTCGCAGATCCTGCCGACGACCTCGCGTGGCTTGCCGCGGCCGCGGGACAGGATGTCCTCGACTCGGTGTTCGAGGCCTATGCGATCGGCAGG
>CALALQ010000291.1 GCA_937925595.1 uncultured Demequina sp.
TCGCAGCAGCATCGAGTTGTCGGCTTGGGCGGTGTCGTTGCCGAATCGGACCACGGTGTCGAGTTCGGGAGCGTCGGTGTTCTGCGCCAGATAGCGCAGCATTCCGCCGGTTTCCACAGCGTCGAGCTGGGCCGGGTCACCGAGCAGGCGGACGACTGCGCCACGTTCCTTGGCGATCTCGACGACGGTGGCGAGGTCGAGGGTGGAGGCAAGGGATGCTTCGTCGACGAGCAGCATCGTGCCCGGTGCGATGTCGATGCCGGCCGGAAGTGTGCCGGGGCGACTGCCGACGAGACCGCGCCAGGGGTAGGTCAGGGAGGCCAGGGTCAGGCCGGTGACGCCGACTTCTTCGCCGAGTGTTTCGGCGGCGACCGCGGAGGGTGCGAGGGCTATGACGCCCCGGCCTTCGCTCTGCCATGCCTGCACGACGGCTTTCATGCTGGTGGTCTTGCCGGTTCCTGCGGGTCCGACACCGACGGCCAGCAGTGCCCCGGATTGCAGGAAGTGCTCGGTCAAGGTGCGCTGGCCGGCGTTGAGGTTGCGCCCGGTTTCGGCGCGCATCGTCTCGTACACCTCGTGGATCGAGGCGGTGCGAGCGGTGAAGACGGTGGGTTCGCTGGTGGCCGATACCAGCATCGTTTCGGCGTCGAGGATGCGCTGGGAGCTGTGTTTGTGGCTGCCGTGGTGGGACAGAACGAAGTCGCCGTTACGTCGGCGCAGACGCCTCGGGATCGCGGGCAGCTCGACGCGTGGGGTGGTGACCGACAACTCCACGACCCGGCTGGTGAGTTGATCGACTGCCGTCCGGTAGGTGTCGAGGTCGGGGAACGTCTCACCGCCGAGGTGGGCCTGGACTGCGGAGACGATGTGTGGCAGTTGCCAGCGCGAGCGCTTGGATTCGAGCTTGGTGATCACGGCTCGGGCGTCGTCGTCGAGGCTGCGGCGCTGTGGCCTCGGGGCGTGATGGGCGGCGAAGGCGTCGCGGACGAGCTGGTCGACGGCCTCGTTGCCGCCGAGGATTTCGGCGGCCTTCTCGCGCCATTCTGCGCGCATCTCGGCGAGTGATTTCGCGTCGGCCTTGCCTTCGCGGGTGTCGAGGGTTGCTTGTTGATAGAGCTGATACATCGTCTTGGCGTCGGGCATCCGCTGGTACTTGGCGCGGTACTCGGCCACGAGTTCGTCGCGGCGGGCCTCGATTGCGCTGCGGCGGGAGCTGAACATCTCAAGCATGTCGCGGGGAATGGCGGCCAGTTCGACGACGGGTTGCTTGCCCTGCTCGATCTCGCGGTGGGTCAGCTCGAGGCCGAGTTCGGTGCTCAGGCGCTGCATCACTTCGGCGTTGAATCGCTGCGAGGCGGCGACGGCGAAGCGGAACATGGTCGATCCGTCGACGGCTCGCCACTTGCCGTCTTCGGCGGCCTGGGTCTTGATCGACACGACGGCGTGCGTGTGCAGATTGGGGTCCCCGCAGCGGGAATCGAAGTGCTTGTAGAGGGTCGCGACGAAACCGTTGGTGTCGATCTGCTCCTCGCCGTTGCGGCCCACGCGAGTGAAGCAGGCGTTCTCTTCGAGCCACCGGAGGGTGTCTTTCACCGTGGCATCGACGATGCGCTCGATCTCGATGCGCGTCTCGTTCGGTGCCAGTGCCCACAGGCTCGACACGCTCTTGGGCGGTGTGAAAACCAGGTCGTGTCCGGCTACCGGGTGTCGGATTTTGCCCTTCTCGTGGGCGATCCAGTTCCGCAATTCGGCCTCGTTCGCGACTGGCCGGCCGTGCTTGTCCTGAAACATTCCTCCGGCGATGCGGTCGAGGATCGCAGCGGATTCCTCCGGACTCGGGGCGTGTCCGTGGGTATCGGTGTACTCGGTGATTTCGGCCGCGTGTCGGTCGAACAGCTCGACGTTGTTCTTGAAGGTCGGGAACTTTCGCCCGAGTCGAGCGAGCCGGATTGCGTCCTCGGAGGGGACGCCCCGATCGATGAGTTCGGCGATCATGGCGTCGGCATTCGGATGGAGACCTTCGCCGAACAGGGCCTTCATTTGCGCCTCGGTGACGACATCTCCGACCGAGATCCGGTCGGCGTTCGCGACGTGGATGTCGTCGAGAAGGTCGTTCAAACCGTCGACACCTGAGCCGAACCATTCGCCGGGCGGTGTGCCGTGTGCGGTGTAGTAATCGGTCAGTTCTGCTCCACGTTCACGCTCGCGGTCGGCTGTGGCGACCTGACGTGTCAGGTACTCGTAGCCGTCCGCTGCGTGCAGGACGTGGAGGGTCATCACGGGATCGATCTTAGCGGTACGAACGTGCAGGTTGGGAGCGGGATTCCCGAATGTCAGTAAAACTGCAAGAGGTGTGTCCCCTTTCTTCTGTTGCTGGTGCCCGGATACGGTGCGACGTAGATCGGTGTAGTCAGCGGTCGCAGACCGCTCCGGCGAAGCGACGGGTTTGGTCGGGCTGCTGGTTTAGACTCGGCGTGAGTTGTTGTAGACGGGAAGGGTGTCGCAGTGAGTGGTTCGGGGGATGCGGTGCACAACGAGACCAAGGTGATCTCGGCACGCAGTCAGGCGCGGTCGAGGCTGTCGGAACGGCGCGCTGAATTGCTCAAGCGGATCAGCGACAACCAGCGCGACCTCGAGCGCGCGTTGGCGTCGCTGGAGAAGGTGGACAAGGCCGCTGTTCGTCGTGATGCGGCGATCGCCAAGGCGAACGAGGAGTTCGAGAAGAAGAAGGCTGCGGCCGAACTCGCGGCGGGCAGGTCGCTGGCGCAGGTTGCTGGCCGGGGCGAGACCGCGACCTCGATCTCCGAACTCGTCGATCTGGACGTGGCGATGGTGCGCCGGTTGGTGAAGCTGGCCGAAGAGAACAACGACTCGACGCCTCCCGCACAAGGATCGAGCGAGGGCGGCAGTGAGGCGAAGGAACCGACGCCCGACGTTCCTGTAGCTGCTTCCGGCTCCTGATCGGGCAGCAAGCAACGGCGCGAGGTCAGAGACGGAGCCACTGTGCGGTGGGAGCCAGGCGACGAGATCGAACGGACTCGCTTCTTCCAGCGCGTGGTGTACGG
>CALALQ010000292.1 GCA_937925595.1 uncultured Demequina sp.
GCCGCGAATGTTCTCGGGCCGGCTCGACAGCGCCTCGACCCGGAACCCGCTGGCGAACCGGATACGGAAGGCCGAGATCTGGCGGCTGCTGCCGTCCTCCTTCTGGTCCTCGAACAGGAACTCCTCGATGTCGGCCGTCTCGCGCGCGACCACCTTGGCGAACTGGGCGACGTAGCCGATGAACTCGCGGCCCTTGTCCTTCGTGTCGCCGATGTAGAACACGTTGTCGCCGCCGGCCGATCGGGCGGCGGCGGCGATCAGCGTATCGTCCAGCGCCTCGGCGAAGGTGATGCCCGTGCGGCGGCCCTTCTCGCAGATCTTGAGATCGCTCCGGTCCTCGAGCCAGGCCACCTGGTGCGCCATCAGGATTCCGTCGGCCAGCGGGTCGAGATCTTCGGGCACTTCCGCGCCGCGCGGCAGCGCGGCTGGCAGCTGCCCGGGCTCGCGCGGCAGGACGGGTGTGCCGGCCTCCGTGGGCGGGTCGGCTTCCATCAGCTGCTGGCCCCCAGCGCTGCCTCGAGATCCCGCAGGAACGCCTCGGCATCGCATGTACAGTCTTCGTCGCCCATGCCCAGCACGAGGGCACAGCCCATGTCGTGGTGCACGAGAGCCAGGGCTCGCTCGAGCAGCACGTCGGGCTCTGTGCGGTCGAAAGTCATCCGCCGATCCCCAGCACACCCTTGCGGATCGCCGCGATGCGCTCGGCACCGAGGCCGGCTTCCTTGGCCATCTGCTCGGCCTTGTCGGCCGCCGCCGCCAGCTTGTCGGCATAGCGGCGCTCCAGCTTCTGGCGGTACTCCTCGGACCCGCGCTGCGCGCTCACGGCGTTTCGCACCGCCTCGCTCAGCTCCTTCAGCTCCTTCGGCTCGAGCTCCTCGTCCTCGAGCAGCTGGAACGCCATGACCTTGACCATCTCCGCCACCGTCACGGTGACCTGGTCGGGGCCCTCGGTGCCGAGCGACGCTACCAGCTCGCCGGAGATCCGCTGCACGTCGTCGATTTTGCGGAACATGATCGCCTTTCGCACCGCGTAGCGGTTGAAGGCGGACTTGCTGATCGGCTCGATCCCCTTGTCGGCCAGGCGCTCGTTGAACTCGGCCAGGATCACGTTCTGCGGCAGCTTGCGTTCACGCAGCTGCTCGAGCGCCCAGACGACGTCGTCCTCGGCCTCCTCGGGCAGGAGGTCGATCGACGAAAGGCGGCCGCGCCCCTCGCGCCGGTCCTTGGCGGCCCTCATTGCGAGGCCCCCGAGGTGCCGCCAAGCGCAGCCTGGGCCTCGGCGATCGCCAGCAGCGCCTCGTCGATCGCGCCGGCCGTCGCCGACAGCAGCGTCTGCCCCTTGGCCTTGAGGCCGAGCTGCGCTTCGATCCCGCGCAGGTCCTGCCCGATGCTCCGCTGCAGCAGCGGAATCGCATCGCCTTCCGCGAGCGTACGGCCGGACGTCGGGTCGAGCCGCTCGATGTGGTCGTAGGTCAGCGCGGCGACCGCCCGGGCCAGCGGATCCAGCGCGGGCGAAGCCATCACTCGATCTCCGTCGGCCGCGTGACGCCGGCGACGATCGAGCGGCACGCCACGTGATCTCGGCCGGGCCGTTCGATGTCGGCGATCAGGAACGCGCCCTCGATCAGCTTGACCGCCTCGAGCTCGGCCAGCTTGCGCATCTGGGTCTGCACCCACTCGCGCGATCGTGCGATGCCGTACCGCTGGTCCAGCAGCCGCTGCAGCAGCAGTTCGTTGAGCCGGCCGTCGACCTGCGCCTCGAGCTCCTGCAGGATGAACAGCCGCGCGTCCTCGGCAATCTTGTTCTCGTAAGCGGTCATCAGCGATTGCTCCGCAGGTAATCATCGATCCGGCGCACGGTGACGCCCATCGTCTCGATCTCGGTCTCGAGGCGCGCGAACTGCTCCTTGAGCTCGTGCAGATCGTCCTTGGTCGGCAGGTGCTTCTGGTCGCTCTCGAGCGCCTGGATGCGGCGATCGTGCTGCTTCAGGTTCTCGAGCACCGTTTCATGGCGCTGCTTGGCGACGCGGCCGGGCTGGCTCAGCCAGACCCAGACGGTGTTGGCGATCGCCACCAGCAGAGCGATGATGGCCACCCACGGCCCGACTGTGTCTGCGACGTTCAAGGTCTTCCCCTTTCAACTGCGCGCTGGCACGCGATGCAGCGCCTGGCTGAAGGCAATGCGGCGCGGCGCGCCGCCCCGATCTCGCCGCCGCAGTCGACGCATTCGTCGGCCCCAGCCACCCGCCGCTCGCTCAGCTGCGCGCGGATCCCGGCGATCGCTTCATCGGTCTGCTGGCTCACCGCGGCGGCGGCGGCCTCGATCTGGCGTTCGGTCGATACCATCAGCGGCCTGCCCGGCGATGACGCCGGCGGACCCGGCGCGAGATGTGCAGGCAGTTTGCGCGCCGCTTCGGCCGGTCCGCCCGGGGAACTCGTCCCGGAGAGGTGAACCGCACGCGGTGCCGCCGAGGCGCAACCGCGCACGGGTACTCAACGATCAGCGGTGGCAGGGCGTAGCCGGCGGGAAACAGCATCAGCCTATGGGCCAGTGCGAGGATGAGATTACGGAGCATCGGCCGCTCCGTTCACCTCGACCTGCGCCTGCCGCTCGACCCAGCTGATCAGGGCGTCGAGCTGGATGGCCTGCTCTGTGGCGATGATGTCGTGCTCAAGCTGCTCGGCAGGAAGTCGAGGATAGCCGGACGCTTCATCAGCTCCGCCGGGGGGATCGGCGGCCGCGGGCAAACCGACAGCTCTGCCCGCACCGGCAGCACGCTCTCCGGCTCGTAGGAGCTCGTCGCGCAGCCGCTCAGCGCGAGCACCAGCATCGTCGAGGCGGCGGCGATAGTCCGAAGCGACTTCATCGGTGATCTCCTGCTGCTGGGCTTTCACGCGCTCGAGGCGCGCCCGCTCCAGGCGCGCTGCCTCCAGCTGTGCGGCAAGGTAGGTGCTTCTCGTCTGCTGGTGCGCCGCCCGCTCGGCGTCGCGTTCGGCCGTGCGGTCGGCCAGCTTCTGCTCGAGCCCGGTTATCGAGATCGGCCAGACCTTCAGGCCCTCGATCCGCACCGTCTGCCAAGCGAAGGCGGCGAGCGCTGCCAGCGCGATCGCGCCGTAGATCTTTGCCGCCAGCGCGGTGAAGGGATTGAACGGCATCACGGCCTCGCCCACGCCCGTGTGCCGAATACCAGGACCAGCAGCGCCATTCCGACCAGGTACGCGCCGGTCAGTGGCCAGCAGGCGACAAGGCCGGCAGCGATCCAGCGCATCTCGCGGCGCGGGGCCGGCGCCAGCTTGCGCAGGTCGAGCCAGGCGACCGCAGCCATGACCGCGCACCCGGCGAGGTAGATGCCAAGCGCGGTCACCGGGCCACCGTCCCGTCGGCGGGGATCGCGCCGACGAGGCACAGCTCGTACTCGCCGATCCGCTCGTCCGTGCCCTCGCGCCGATTGATCAGGCCCTGTACCACCTTGCCGCCAGCCATGCGATAGTTGCGCAGGAAGCGGCAGGCTGCTCGATGCTGGCCGGCGTTGTACAGCCGGCGCACGCTCGATCGCTCATAGGCCGCAAGGCCGACGTTGGCGGCGAAGATGGTGTGCGCGGCCCACTCGTAGGGGCTCTCCTCGATCCCGGGCGAGAGCCGCGCCACGCCGGCACCGAACTCCTCCAGGATCGCCCGGGTGCGGGCATCGCATTCCGCCTCGGTCACCCGCTTGCCCGGCAACACGTTGCGCGTGTCACCTGAGCAGACCGTCCACACGCCGACGATGTCTTTGTAGGGCAGCGTCCGCGTGCCCTCCCAGCTGACGTAGATCGGGGTGGCGATCGCCACCATCGCCCCGATCAGCGCAACGGCGATCCCCCCGCGCTTCGCCGGGCTGCCGATCGGGTGCGCCTCAGCCACGGCTGCTCTCCTGCCAGTGGGAATAATCGTCGGGCGCCGCGGCCGCGCGCTTCGCGTCGATCTTGGCCTGCGACCACGGCTGCCGGCAGATCCGCGCGAGCATCACCGCGGCCCAGAGACACAGGCTGACGACGAGCTCGATCGAATCCGGCACCTTGGCGCGCACGGCGCCCGGCATCTGGTTCCAGGCGACGAGCACGGCGAACCCGGTCGTGGCGGCCCACAGCGAGGAAAACCGCCACGCCTCGCGCCATTCGGCGATCAGCCATTTGCCCATTGGAACCCCCGGTCCCGAAGTTTCGCGTCGGGTCCGGTCTTACGTTGCGGGCGGCGCACGTTGCATGCCCGCGCCCGCGGGCATCGGCGGCGGGCGCTCAGAGATTGAGGAGGAGCTGGCCGCTGCCTTTCTCGGGCGGGCGACTCATGCGTGCGAAAATCTTGTCGACGCCCGTTTCGGTGATTCCGAGCTTCGTTGCAATCTGTCCGTTGGACAGCCCTTGGGCGCGGTAGTGCCGGGCCCGCAGCTCGCGGGCCAGCGGCACGCGGATGAACGCGAGGCCATAGCGGCGGGACAGCTTCCGCGCCGCCTCCTCCCCGATCGCCTGGGCAAGCTCGGCGTCGGGGTCGATTGTCTGGGGTACGTAGAGCCGCCGCCCGCCGAAGTGCTCGGCGAGCTTCACCAGCCCGTCCGCGCCGAGCAGGGCCTTCAGGCTGGCGGTCAGCTGCTCGCTCACTGGTCGGCATCCCCGCCGAACAGGCGCTTCAGGAAGCCGGCCTCGGCACGACGGCGCCGCTTTTCGAGGTTCGCCATCCACGCGGCCATGTCGCCGCGCCGCACATTCTCAGCCGGAACGTGCTGGTGGGCCGGAACGCGAACCGGCTTGCCATCACGAAAGATGACGCGCATCGCCTTGCCGCCGCTCATTGGGCCGCTCCCATGGCGAGGCGCTTGTGTACCTTCTTCGCCCAGTTGCGCATCGCCTGGCCGACACCGCTCGAGGAGACGGCGGCGATCTTGGCGAAGCGGAACTCCGTCAGTTCGCCGGCCTTCACGATCCGCGCACCTCTCGCGGTCAGGTCGCTGACAGCCTTCTCCTCAGCCGCCCGCAATTCGGCGAGCCAGCGCGACCACTCCGGCCCGAAACCGTCGGGCTGCGTGCTCGCGAGGCGCTTCAACGGAGCGAGCCCGAGCGTGTCGAGCGTCCAGAGCGCCTCCTGCAGCTCGAGCCTCTTAACCCGCGCCTGGCGCGCCTTCTCGGCCTTCTCGTAAGCCACGTTGTCGCCACTCACTGCCCGTCTCCCTCGTGGGCGGCATGCGGCGCCAGCTCGCGCAGCTTCTTGCCGAACGCCGCTGCGAGGCGGTGGAACTGTTCCGCCGGCCAGGGCGAGCCGTCGAGCGGCGATTCCAGCGTGATCCCGCACAGCCGGAAGGCGGCCGTCTCCAGGCCCCAAAGGTCGGGCGCGGCGCCCAGCTCGCGCAGGCGGGCGAGGATGCAGTGGCACAGGCTGCTCGCCAGCACCGTCGGGCTGAGCGGCCGGCCGTTGAGATCGGTCTGGCGCCATCCGGCACGCTCGGCCATCGCCTTCAGCGCCTCGATCAGCTTGTGACAGTCGGACTGGCGGGCCCAGACGAACCGCTCGCAGCCGAGCTGCTTGCAGGCGAACGCCTCCAGCGCCTGCTCGGCCGGGTTGTGCACCACGCCGAGATGATAGAGCGAGATCCACAGCGCCCGGGCCTTCTTGGCCGCCGGGAACTGCGCCACGCCCTTCGCGCCGGACTTCGGCAGCGAGCGGAAGCCCTTGGACTTCAGCCAGTCGAGCATCTTTTCCAGTTGGCGATCGTCGCACTCGCGCAGGCTCATGCGGCCGGTCGCCTGCAGCAGGCCCTGGCGATAGTCGTCCTCCGCCATCGCCAGCTGGTGCCGGGCGATGTTGATCTTCGCGATCATCGCCCGTCGATGCTGGCTCGAGGCGTCGAAGCGTGCGGGGCGGCCCCCGCTGATGGTGGCCATCATGGTCATGGCATTGCCTTTCGGGATTGGGCGGCGAACTCGAGGAAGCGGCCGCACGCGGTGGCGAAGTCCTCGTCCTCGGCCATCAGCCGCGGCACCAGGTCGAGCCAGAGGTGCCGGATCGAGGAGTGGTTCTTGTGGAGCCAGGCGCCGATGCGAGAGTAGCTCGCGTCGAGCCCGCCGAAGCTCTTGGCGATCGACACGAACAGCGCCCGGGCGCGGGTGGCCTCGTGCGAGGTGCGGCGGCCGCGCAGCACGGCCGGCCGGAGGCCCGTCTCCCGCTCGACGAACGCGAAAGCGAGGGCGCGCAGCGCGTGCGGCGAGACGACTGGCACGTCGGGCAGCGCGCGTCGGCAGCACGGGCAGCGCGCCGTCATGACCACACCCCCAGCGCATCGGCGATCAGCGCGATCGCCACCGTCGCGTTGGCGCCGATCGCCGCGGCGAGGGCAAAGCCGGCGAACTCGCGCGCCGCGGCGCCGGCGCCGAACTCGGCGTCGAACTCCGCCCACTTGCGGCGGATCGCGCCGAGCCAGTGCTGGCGAATCCTCGCCTCCTGCACGGCCTGGTGCGGCCGGGCGACCGCGTCGCGCCACCCGCACTGGCACGTCGCCAGTCTCTCGCCGTTGGGGCCGATCGTCATCGAGACGACGTGCTCGCATGCGGGTATGCAGCGGCCGCACAGCGGGCTGCCATAGTGCGCCTGTGGCGAAACCTCAGGCACCCCGCACAGGAAGCACCTGTCGGCGCCGGGCGGCTGCCTCGGTTCGACGGCGGCCGCCCGGGTCACCGCCTGACTCCCCGGTACTCGAGGTCGCTGTGGGCGCACCTGTTCTGGCCGCACTTCGCGCAGCTCCGCCCCTCAGGATCGAGCGCGGCGCGCCAGGCGCCGGGGTCCTCGGCGCCGTCCTCGATCGTCACGGTGCTCACGCCGCCACCCCGCGCGACGAAAGCTGCGCCCACGCGTCCTGGACGTGGGAGACGGCCAGCTCCTCCTTGCCGCCTTGGGCCAGCATGGTCGCCAGCTCGAGCGTCCAGGTCGCGCTCCGTAGCGCGCCGGGCAGCTTGGCGATGCGATGGATCTCGGCATGGATCGCCGGGTCGGTGATACCCCACGCGTCGATGAGCGCATCGACGTCCTCGGCCAGCGGCTGCAGCTTCACCAGCTTCAGCGAAACGCGGCTGAAAATCTGCGCGAACGCGTCGGAACGGTTGCCGCCCTCGAGCTGCTGCAACAGGCTCTTGTTGCCGAACAGCGCGATGCCGACGCCCGTCACGTCGTACCAGCCCCGCATCTCCTCGATCGCGCGCACCGTCAGGTGCTGCGCTTCGTCGAACACGATCAGCGGGTTCTCGAGTGTCTGCAGACGGTCCATCACCATCGTCGACAGCGCCTCGGGGCTGCCCGAGGCGTTCGGCACGCCGAGCGCGCGCAGCACGGCCTTGCACATGGCGTAGAGCCCGCTGGTCGCGGGCCGGATCGGGACCACGAACACGTTGGTGTTGCATGCGCGATAATGCTCGGCAGTGATGGACTTGCTGCAGCCCGCGGCGAGCGCGGCCACGGTGATGCGGCCGCGGTGGGCCCAGCGCAGCAGGTGGATCAGCTGGTTGGTGGTGGCGGTCGGGAAAAAGCCCGGGATCTCGGGCGCCTCGGCCCTGATCGCCGCCTGCTGGGCCAGCGTCTGGCGATAGCGGAAGATCGCCTCGGCCATCGGCTCGAGCCGGCCCTTGTAGTTCTTGCTGGCGAACAGCGACAGCGTCTGGTGCTTGACATCGGGCCCGAGGCGAGCGGCGAGCTGGGGCCAGCTGAGGCCCGTGTCGCGCTTGTGCTCGACGAGCCAGAGCCGCTGCTCCTCGATGTCGATGGGCTGGTCCTTCGGGTCGTTCATGCTACATGCGCTCCTGTCTCTGATTGCGGGACCTGGCGCGCGGCGGGGGGCAGCCCGGCCGCGCGCCGCTTCAATCGTCGCCCTGGACCAGGCTCAGCCGGCCGAAGACGCGCGATTCTCTCTCCTCGTGGGCTTGGGCGATGGGGCTGGGCTCGGCCTTCAGCGCGGCCGCGCCGCGCGTCGTCAGCACCGGGCGTACCGGGCGCACGACGCTGGCGGCGGGGATCTCGGGCTCGGCGATCGGCGCCTGCAGCTCGGCGACCGCCTCGGCCGCCAGCAGCCGCTCGGCCTCGAGGCCCTCGCGCATCCGGCGCATCGCTTCCTTGCGCCGCTTTTTCGCCGCCACCGCGCCCGCCTGGTCGGCGAACCCGTAGTCCTGGATCAGCTCGAGCCGGGCGAGATAGCGGCCGTCGCGGCCATAGGCGTGGATCTCGCGGTGGAGGTTGTCCGGGTGGAACCGAACCGTCACCAGCTCGCCGAGGTACTGGCCGCACTCGGGCGCCCAGTAGCGGTTGCCATACAGCTCGATCTCGCCGGTGCGGCGGTTCACCCGCTTCTGCTCGGCTGCGAGCAGCGCCATGCGCAGCTGTTCGGGCCCGGCCTTGCGGATTGTCGAGGCCGCGTAGCTCTCGGCGAAGGTCTCGTCGAAGCTTCGGCCGCGCGCCGTCTCGGTCCGCCGGCCGAGGCGAGCGTTGTGGTCGGCGATTCCCTGGGCCACGATCTGCTCGAACTCGGCCCACTGCACGGCCCGCTTGCCGTAGTTCGCCGGTTTGTTCGTCGGGCTGTTGCCCGTGTAGGCGCCGGCGCAGGCCGGGTGGCGCGCGATCCGGTCGCTGAGGTCGCGGAAGGCGCGCTCGATCGGCTTCGACTGGCCGTGATAGATCTGCGCGAACCGCACCTGTATGCCGAGCGAGACCAGCAGGCCCGCCGGCTCCTCGGCGATGATCTTGCCGCGATAGCGCGTCGCCGCGCCGGCCGTCAGCGCTTTGCTGGCGAACGTCCGGCTGTTGTCGAGGTAGCAGCGGTTCGGGATGCCGTAACGTTCGAACAGGTCGGCGAAGGCGAGCCGGGTGGCGAGCACGTTTTCCGATAGGTCGAGCCGCCAGGCGAGCAGCTTGCGGCTGTAGACGTCCTGGATCGCGATCAGGACCGGGCGCACCGGCTTGCCGCCGTGCGGCGGGGTAACGAACACGTCGAACTGGTGGCCGTCGATGTTGACCAGGTCCATCGCGTGGGTGCCGGCCAGCGTCCTCCGGTTGTCCGGGATCGAGCGCGCGGCCTTTTCGGCGCCGCCGCGGGCGAGGAGCACGACGCCGGGGTCCAGCTCCTTCAAGCGGCGCCTGAACGTCGCCTCAGTCGGGATTGAGAGCCCTCTCAAAGCCGCCGCCGCGGCCGTCCGGTCGTAGCAGCTGGTGAGGCTCGGGCACTCGGGCCGAAGGTAATCGCTCTTGAACAGGTTCCACAGCCAGGGGTCGATCTCGGCCGCCCTGCCGCCGCCCTTGTACTGCGGCGCGAGCGCCGGCAGACGGTCGCCGGGCGCGACGCCGTCGATCGCGCGCAGCCAGCTCCAGATCGTCGCCGGCTTGGCCTTCTCGTGGCGCGCGGAGACGCTGGCGATCGCCGCGGTGCGGCTGAGGCCCGATTCCTCGAGCAGCTCCACCTCGTTCACGATCTGCAGGCGCCGTCGCGCCTCCGCGCGCACCTTCTCCGGTTGCGCCTCGAGCCACTGCCACCCGGCCGGGGTGCTCTCCTCGGCCGGCCGCGGCTTCAGCGGCGCGCAGATCCCGCGCCGTGCGAGCTCGAGCCGGGCTTCGCCCGGCAGCAGCGAGACGTGGTACTCGAGTCCCCCGCCGCGCCCCTCGCGCGGCCGCACCAGCAGCTCGCCATCGGCCCCCCTGCGGCGCGGCCAGCGCTCCCGGTCCGCGCGCCGGTTGATCGATCGCTTGTCTCCCGGCAGCCCCGGCAGCGCGAGCTCGGCCAGTTCCGAGGCCGTGAACCACTCGCGCGGCTCGGGTGCATAGGCGTCGTCAAGTGCGCGGCTTGCCACCCTGGTCTCCCGTCCGGATTAGCGGCGCCTGGGCGGCGATCCGCCGGCGTTCCGCCTTCAAGTGTTCGATGTGCCGGTCGATGTGGCCGAGGCGCGCGGTCAGCACTTCCTCGCCGACGAGCAGCGCCGCCCCGATCTCGCGCAGCAGTGGATCGAGCAGGTCCTGCCG
This sequence comes from uncultured Demequina sp., assembly GCA_937925595.1. Next base: position 10,025 of record CALALQ010000292.1, read on the forward strand.
GTCGGTCACCGCCACCAAGGCGAAGAACCGGCTCATCGGCACCTTGTGCTCCTCGCGCGCCGGGCTCGCGTAGGCGTCGAGCATCGACTTGCTGACGTCCTCGCCCAACAGCTCGCTCATTCGCGCGGCGATCTCCCAACGCGACCGCTCGTCGCTGTTGAGTATGGTGCCGACCGTGCTGCAGATTCGCTGCTCGAGCCCCGCCAGCGACGCGACGCCCGCCACCGGCGCCGGCGGCACGTCGAACGCGAAGCCCAGCTGGCCCGGATGCGGCTTGGCCTTAGGCATGGCCACCTCCCGCCTCGCCCAGGAGCGCCTCGAACAGGTCGTTTTCGGCAATCGTGTCGAGGAGGGCGACGGCGAGCTCCGCAACGTCCAGGCCACGCGCTTGGCCCTCCTTGGCGAGCGCCTTGGAAAGCTTGAACGGCAGCGTCAGCTTGCGGTGACCGATGCTGTGCCAAGCGCTGTTGAGGACGGTGTTGACGTAGAGCGGGCTCCGGCCCACTCGCTCGCCGATCTCGACGGGAGTCAGGCCCTCGGCGGACAGGGCGCGGCAGGCAGCGGCGATCGACGGATACCCGAGGATCGGGGTCGTCTTAGGCACGGGCGCCTCCCGGAGGAGTACCGCTGTCGAAGGCGTTCGCGCGGGGCTCACACATACTCGAGCCCTCCGCCCATCTGATCGTCGCCGACCGGCTCGGCCGAAGCTGCCTGCAGCGCGACCGGGCATCCGCGGTAGGCGCAGGGAGTCGTGCGCTGCTGCCTGCAGATCGTACACCGAAGGGGGGTCGCGACCTCAGCCATGGCGCACCGGACACCAGTTTCGGGCGCACGGCGCACTCGCCCAGTCTCCGCAGCCGTGGCAGCGGCGCTGGACGGGCTCACCGTCGCGGATGAAGGGAGCCGGCGGCGGCTCGCGCAATTCGGTGCGAGGTTGACAGGCATTCGCAGGGGTCCTTTCGCCTTCCCCCGCCGCGGCCCCGCTTGGTCCTTCTGGTGCCTGCCCTTCGCGGCCGCCCTCGCTGTCGGCCGTTGAGATCCCCGCGACGGGAAGCTCGGGATTCGGTGCCGCCGCGACCTTGATCGCGTCGTCGTTGGCGGACTTCGCGCGCGGCTTCGTCCAGGTGGACGGCCGCGTCGGATTGGGGGCGGAGGGCCGTGGCCGATCGACCAGCCTGACCGGCAGGATCGGCACGCTCACCACACCGGCCGGCCGCTGAGCCGCGAGTTGCAGCACGCCGCGTACGATTGCCGGCGTGATGGTCAGTCGCGGCGGCCTGACGTTCGACGGCATCAGTTCCTCCACCACGGTTCGCGCGGCTCGTCGGGGTCGTGGCTGGAGCGGCAGGCCAGCTCGGCCAGGCCCGGCACCAGCGGCGCCTCGATCTTCGCCTTCAGGCGCGCGGCGCACGCCTGCCGCTCGCGCCGCTTGAGCTCGCGTTCGGCCTCGATCGGCGTGCAGCCGAGCTCCTGCGCCAGCAGGAACACGTGGCGATGCGCCCGGTAGTATTCGGCGTCGGAGTTGAAGTCGGCGCGGCGCATCTAGTGGGCACCTCCGAATCCGGGAACGACGAACAGCGGCGCGCCATCGGGGGCGAGGGGCACCGCCGGCTTGACGATCACGTCGATTGCCCGGTCGCGGCCATAGAGCCGCCGGATCAGCCCTTTGCGCTCCAGGTCCCTGAGCAGCCTCCAGACCACAGCCTTGGCCTTTGGGCTGAGCCCGATTCCGCGGGCGATTTCGACAAAGCTTGGCGAATAGCCGAATGCGAGCTGGTAGCCGCGGACGTACCGCAGCAGCTGCATCTGGCGCGCCTTCGAGGTCGACTGCGCCATCAGCCAACTCCCCGCATCGCTTGTGCGCGCTCGATCGCCTCGAGCAGCTCGGCGCTGCCACGCGCCTGCGCGGCCTGGCGGGCGCGATATTCCGCCATCGCGTCGTTGCCGTAGATCGCGATGATGCGACGGACGCTTGCCTGGTCGACGCCGAGGCGGCGCGCGATCGCGGTCGCTACCTGGCCCCGGTCGCGCAGCGCCATCACCGCCGATTCTTTCGCGGTCATGGCCATCAGGCGCGGCCCTCCGGCACCACCCATTTCGCGTTGAGCTGCGGCACGCCGCGGCGCAGCAGCTTCTCGCGATCGGCCGCGATCTGCTGCGCCCGCACCACCGTCATGCCGGGGTGCCGGTCGAGCACGCGCTGCACGCTGGCGGGGAGCCGGGGCTCGGTCATGCCAGCCCCTCCCGCTGGAGAGCCTTCAGCAGCGCCCGGCTGCTCAGCTCCATCGATTTGCGATGGCGGGAGTCGTCGCCGGTATCGGCCAGACCGAGGCAATAGACGACCTGCCTAACGTAGCGCTTCGACAGCCCGAGCCGCTCCGCGATCTCGTCGTTCGGCACGTTGGCGTCGTAGAGATCGGCGATCTCGCGCTCGCGGGCGGTCATGCCGACCATCATGCCAGCCCCTCGATCGGGCCGCGTTCGCAGCCAAACGGCGGCAGCCAGACGGTGCGCGTCTCCCCCGGCCGCACCGGCCGGGTGACGTCCCAGGCGATCCAGCAATAGTCGACCATACCGCCGCGGAAGGCGCGGTCGCCCATCGCCGCGATCATGTCGCCCGGCGGCATCGAGGGCCGCTGGCAGACGATCAGCACGGCGATCGGCGGGTGCTCGCTGAACAGGCGGT
>CALALQ010000293.1 GCA_937925595.1 uncultured Demequina sp.
AACGTGGCACTCGCCGCGTGACTAACCCCTGTCACCTAACGCTGCGGCAGACCCGTCCGCGCGTAGTTGCGGTCGTATCGTTTGTTGGCGCGAGTGTGTTGTTGTCTCCTGTGGTGGCTTTTGCCTCTCCAGCGGCGGCAACCGTTACCGGAGATGAACCGGCGGTAATTGCGGACGACCAGTTGCGCCCAGATGTGTCTGCTCCCACTGTCGAGTCCGCGACGGTTGCGGCAGATCTCTTGGGTGTGCCTGTGGAGGATCTCTCGGCGAAGTCCACGACGAGCGCGGAGTACGTCCTTCCGTCAGGCGCGTTGCGCGTTGACCAGTACGTCGGCGAGCAGTTTGTGCGCTCAGGCGAGGGTTCGGCTCCTGGGGAATGGGCGGTCGTATCGCCGCTACTGATAGCGGATCAAGGTGACCTAGTTCCGGAAGCGTATTCGCGTGAGCTGCGCCTCAGTGGAGGGAGCCTTGCGGCTGGGGTGATCCTGCGCGCCGAGTTGGGGGATACGGGCGTGGTCGTGGAGTTCGTCTCCGGCGGTCCGATTCCTGGGCCACGGGTGGAAGGTGCGCGCGCCGTGTATGAACAGTTGCGCCCGGGTGTGGATTTCGTGGTTGATGTTCGCGCCACTGGATTCGAGCAGTACTTCGTTGTCCACGATCGCGCCGCTGCGAGCGATCCCGCGAACTTGGCTCTGAACCTTCGAGTAGTTGGCGGTGAGGCTCGAGTCGTAGGCAATGAGGTTGAGTTCATTGACTCGGCCGGTCGCGTGGTGGGGACGATGCCTGATGCGTTCGCGTGGGACGCGAAGAATGATGCGAAGCGCCTGCGCCCGGTTCTCACGCCATGGCGCCTCGATGCGACAGTGCTGCCGGAGTTCGCGAACACACTGCCGGATGTTATGCCTGTCACGATGTCTGTCGACGTCGCCGATGGTGCGTCGCGGTTGCAGTTGTCGGTTGATCCGGAGTGGCTGGAAGACGACGCGACGGTGTACCCGGTTGTCGTCGACCCTGTGGTGCAGGCAAGTGCCGGGTTGCCAGCGGCAAGTTACCCGGGCTACGAGTACAAGGGATACTTCGACACTCGTTTTGACTCTGCGTGGCCCAACACCAAGTACTACTCGGATGACGAGTTGTTGATTGGCACGCCCAACTCGGGTTCGGCCAAACACAGGTCGTTTGTCAATGTGACGCGTGCGAACGCGAAGGGCAAGTTGATCAAGTCGGCAACGTTGAAGCTTTTCGCTCATCATTCGTGGTCGTGTACGGCGAAGAGTTGGAATGTGCGCGCGACGGCGGCGGTGAGCACGTCGACGACGTGGTCGAGCATGCCTGCGGGGTTCGGGTCCACCGCCTCTTCGACGGTGACGAAGGGATACTCGTCCTCGTGTGCTGACGCTGCAGTGAGCGTCAACATCAAGACGTTGTGGCAAGAACTTGCGGCCAAGTCAGGTTCAACGGATTCGTATGCGCTGCGCATCATGGCGGGTTCGGAGACGGATAACTTCTCGTGGAAGCGTTTCTATTCGGCTGACTATGCGACGGCTTCTAAGCGTCCGGTGGTGTCCTTCACATATAACCAGGCGCCGTCGGTGCCCACGACCGTGAAAGTTGATGGCACGTCGTACGCAACAAATGGCACGGGCTCACCTTCAGCGCCGCTGGGTGTCTTGCCAGATCCCCACAAGGTCAAGTTCACCGCTTACGTTCAGGACCCCGACAAGGACACTGTTGCCGCGCAGTTCAAGGTGGAGTCGCGTGACCCGGAAGGTGAGTGGGCGGTGCTGGGAACTCCGACGAGTGCCACCGTCCCGGACAAGGGAACTGTGTCGTACACGATGACGGGCACGCTTGTTGCGGGCAAGCAGTACCGGGTCACCGCTCGGGCCAAAGACGCTATGGGTGTGTACTCCGCGTACACCACGACGCCGTTCTACTTCGAGGTCTTGGAGAACCCGCCGGACCCTCCCACGGAGGTTCTGATTGACGGGCAGCCGATGCCCGTTGGTCAAGTCACGCTGAACGACATTGATCACGTGTACTCGGCGGTGGTGACCGATCCCGACTCAGCTTACGTGCGTCTGGCACTGGCGATCTTCGAAGACGGCGCGCAGTTGGGCACTACGGACCAGGCGTTGGGCACCCTCGTTGCATCGGGCGAGCGATCCACTATCGCTGCCGTGCCGCCTGGCTTGCGCATGACTCCGGGACACACCTACACGTTCAAGCTGTACAGCTACGCGAACGGCAAGGTGTCACCTACCGGTTTCGACCTGCCGTTCACGTACATCGTTGAAAAGGTGTGGCCTGGTGACATCCCCGCCACTTGCGACTCGGATGTCGCCGCCGCGTCATCCGCGCAGCCATGCCCAGGGGGATCTTGATGCGTACTTTCACCATGCGCTCCTTCGCCGTATTGACATGTGCCGCGTTGGCGTTCACGGGCGCCGCTGATGGAGCCGCATGGGCGTCCCTCGAACCGGCTGTGCCCGACTCGGCAACCTCGCCCACGCCTTCGCCCTCGCCAGTGCCACCGGACCCGACCCCAACACCTTCGCCCGGGCAGTCAGCGGGTGACGAGGAAGGTGAGCGCGAGGAGCGAACTGGAGGCGGCGAGGTCGTCGAGGACGCCGACCCGTCGGACCGGCGTATCAAAGCGCGGTACCTGCCACCACTCACCCGCGCGGGTATTGAGCCGGCGGACGTGGAGGAAACCCCGGTAGCTCCACAGATCGATGGAGCGCCCCAAAGTGTCGATGTTGACTCTTCGGCCGAGCTTAGCCAGAGCGTTGCCAAGCACGAACTGTGGACGGAACGGCCACAGGAGAGCTACGACATTGTGATTGCAGCGGGCGAAACCCGCCTTGTTGACGCGGTTAGCAGCGCATTGCGCAGTGCGCCGGGACTGGATATGGCCCGGGCTCGCACCGACTTGCTTGCGGACGAGTTTGACCTCGCTGGCGAGGGTGACGTGGTGGTGACGTCCACCGTGGCCGGACGCGAACTGAGGGTTCCTGGCGCCGTTTTTGCGGTCAGCGTGGGCACGGCCACGAGCCTCGACGGTGACCCTGTGTGGCTCGATCTTGCCCTGGACGTCAGCGGCGTCGACTCCTTGTCGGGAGCTGCGGCCGCCGACAGGTTGCAACTGTGGCTGATGCCCGCATGTTCGCTGACAACTCCGACGGTGCCGGAGTGCGTCACAGGTACGCCGGTCCAGCTCGAGCGTCGCGCGGACGGCGTCGTAGTTGCAGCCGTTCCCGCAGCTGGCCTCAACATTGCCGACGCGAGTGGCTTGGGCCGCGGGGCCAGTCGCGGTTCATCGGTGAGAATGACTTCCGGTGGCAGCGGCGGTGACGTGCTGGTGGGGATTGTGGGCTCGAGCGGTCAAGGCGGGACGTTCACGGCAACCGACCTGGGTTCAGGCGGCGACTGGACGGTCGCTAATCAGACAGGCGTCTTCACGTACTCTGTCCCGCTTGGTGCGCCGCCCGTAGACGCAGGTCCAGTACCTGACCTGAATCTCACGTACTCGTCAGCGGCGGTCGACGGCAAGAACTTGGCGACCAATGGGCAGGCAGGTCTGGTGGGAGAAGGCTGGTCGCTATCTGAGGCGTATATCGAACGCCGGTATCGGTCGTGTGCCGCAGATACCGCACTGCCGGAACCAGATCAGGTGTCACATGAGGGGGATCAGTGTTGGCAGTCCCCGGTCGCCTCAGAACCCCAAGGCATGGACCTGGTCCTGAACTTGGGCGGGGTCACCAGCCCACTGGTGTGGCTGCAAGGCAATCTGTATTTCGCTGAGGCAGACCCCAGCATCCGTGTCGAACGGCTTGTGCGCTCGGGTAGCGCCCTCAACGGAGACAACAACTCCGAGTACTTCATTGTCCGCACCTCCGATGGCTCACGCTATTTCATGGGCTATGGGCGCGCTCCAGACGCAGATCCAGACACAGACGTCGTGTCGCATACAGAGACTCACTCTGTCGGCACGATGCCGGTCTTCAGTGACGACCCGGGCGAACCCAGCGCGGGCAACTTCAGTGTGCAGGGATACCGCTTCATGCTCGACATCGAGGTTGATGTCCTAGGCAATGCGGCCGTGTACTTCTATGAGAAGCAGTCGAACAGGTACGCCGCGAACGGCAACCCCGCCACCTCGATGGACTACACCCGTGCCATCGCACCCACCTCGATCGAATACGGATTGCGGCTGACCGACGTCGACACCGTCGACGCGAACTTCCCCGCACAAGCACGAGTCGAGTACGGCTACCAGGGTCGCTGCATCGCAGGAACTCACTACCTGAACCCCTTGGTGGGACAACCGGTCGACTGTCCCCCGATTGCGCAAGCACCAGCGCAGTACCTTGACGTGCCCGCCGATCAATTGTGTGGTGACGTCTGCGGAGCTGGCTTGAACAGCCCGACGTTCTTCCACACGCAGCGGTTGAGCCAGATCAACACCTTCGTTGCGGTAGACGGTGAGTGGTCGCCGGTCGAGACACACCAATTGATTCAGGCGTTCCCCAAGACTTCCCAGCCCCAAGCACGCGCGATGTGGCTCGACTCGGTGTTCACGCGCGGCTACCTTGCCGGAGACGTCGCCCAATACAAGGACACCTACGCGATTCGCTTCTACGGCACCGAGTACCCCAACCGTGTGGACTGGACGGCAGGAGGCGGCGATGAGCAAGTTTCGCTGGACCGCCGACGCATCTCCACGATCATCGACCAACTGGGAGCACGAACAGATGTTGAGTACTACGCCACCTACGGTGACCCGTCACGTCACTGCCCCACAGCTGGCGCGGCCTCGTCGCAGTACTCCGACTGGAATGCGCGCACCGACAAGTTCGATGCGAAGGCCAACACGTGGGACTGCTACGAGGTGTCGCACGGGGCAGAGAAGGCTCTGTATCACCGCTACCTCGTGCAGTCGGTGACCACGTCCGACCCCGTCGCCGGCTCGGCTGCCCGCGCGACCACATATGAGTATGTCGGCAACCCGGCGTGGGCCTTCGCGAAGGACCGCCTGTACACCGACGTGGAGGCCAAGACCAACGCTGGAGCCGGCTGGACAGACTACAGAGGCTACGAAGTTATTCGGGAGATCACCGGCGCCGGTGAGACCAAGTCCACCACGGTCAACCAGTTCTTCCGCGGACTCAGCAAAGACTTCAACGGCACCGGCCCGGGCGCACAGAAGTACATAACCCCCATCGGATCCGAGGCGTTCGGCACGGCTACACCGGTCGAGGACATCGACAAGCTCCGCGGTTACCTCGCGGCGAGCACCACACTAGACGACACCGGCGAAGTGAGAACCGCAACACGGAACTCGTACGAGATTGAGGCGATAGATGCCGATGCCACCGGAGCGTTGAAGGAAACCAAGGTCGTCCGACCCACCGTCACCACGACCATCGAACGTGATCCCACCGTCACTCCCGTGTGGACGCGCCGCACATCGACGGAGACGCAGTATCTGCATGGCACTGAGCTCCCGGCACAAGTGACGACCACGGTGTCGTCCGGGAACGAGACCATCACCACCTGCACCGCCACTGAGTACGCTCTCGGAATTCGCGGAACCAACGACGCGATCGTGGACTACTTCTCTGCCGCCGCCTGGAACGGGACCACGTACGTTGTGGCGCCATCGCAGGTGACGTCTTATTGGGGTACATGCGGCGGGTCCAGCCCCGTTACAAGCAAAACGGACACCTACTACGACGGCGCGACCGATGCTGGCGACAACCATCCGCGCCGCGGCATGCCCACGACGACCGTGACCCTCACCTCGGGAAGTCAGGAAGTCACCACGATCTCTGAGTTCGACGAGCTTGGTCGCGTCACACACACCGAGACCGTCGACGGCCGGGCCCAAACCGACTGGTCATACGAGCGCGACTCGGCGGGCGTCTCTTCCGTAACTCAATCCGTCACCGGTGAAGGCAAGACGCTGTCTGCCACAACGTGGGTTGAGCCCACACGCGGGAACGTGATTCGCGAAGTGGACGCCAACGGCGACTACACGCATTACCGTTACGACGCTTTGGGTCTGCTCACAGCAGGTTGGGCGCCAGCTCAACACGGACTCGAGGCCGCTCCCGGCCCCACCGTGGTGCCGACCGTGTCGTTCGAGTATGAGCTGTATGCAACACCGGGTGCGGTGCGCCTCAACCCACTGACGGTACGCAGCGCCCAGTTCACCGGCGTGGATGCGGACGGCGACACAATCTGTATCCAGATCGCGTGCCAAGTGCGCCGCTCCTACACGTTCTACAACGGGTTCGGAGACGTGATCGAGCAGCACAGCGTCGCCCCTGACGGCTCGGGTGGCAGAACCGTCGTTGCCACCGAGTATGACGAGCACGGGCTTGCGGTGCGGACCTCGAGCCCGTTCTGGGACGCGCTACCTGCCCAGTTCGCGCACGCGGACGCCAATGACGTCGTAAGTAGTGCGCTGGTGAGGCGCGACTTCGCCACCGTGCCGTCCTACGTGGAAACCACGTATGACTGGGCTGGTAGGCCCGTGACGGAAACAGCGACGGGTGCCGCTCTAGATAGCAACGACACGGCCCGCGAAACCACGTATGTGTACGAGGGTGCGGTGACGAAAGTTACGGCCCCGACTGGTGCCGTGACAGAGACTCAAGCCGACGTGCTGGGTCGCATGATCGATCAGTGGGTTCACCCGGAGACCGGCTACAACCGTGCTCTCGCACAGCACACGGAGTACGCGTACACGGTCCTGGCATCCGGAGGAACGCGCACCACCGTGACCGACCACGACGACAACGACACAGTGTTCGAAACCGACCGGTCAGGCAAACGCACCAAACTCACCGACCCCAACGCAGGCGAGACCAACTACACCTACGACCCCGTCACCGGTGCACTGGTCGAAGCCGACTCCGATGCCGGCACCGTAGCGATGGACTACGACGACTTCGGCCGCCTTATCAGCCGCACGTCCACGCTGCCCCTCACGGAGGCGCCTTCGTCGTCAGCATCATGGACGTACGATCCTGAAGGGCACATCGGCCAAGTCGCATCAGAGAGCGCCACAACACGGATCGGCACCGATGAGTTCACTGTGGTCAAGGACTTCACCTACGACGCTCACCATCGCTTGAAGTCGTCGACTGTGACGCTTCCGACGGCTGCAGCTCTCGGCGACCTGTCGGGCTTCACGTACACCGAGCAGGTCGGCTATGACGAGGTCGGGCAGCCCACAACCCTGACAATGCCAGCCGTCGGCGGGATACCCGCAGAGACGGTGACCACTGGCTACAACCGATTCGGGTCCGCGGTATCGCTGTCGGCCGGTGCGGTGGACTTGGTGACGGGCGTGACGCGGGACGCGCAGGGCCGTGTCACGTCACGTGAGCTGGGCAATGGAGTGACGAGATCCTTCACGTGGGATCCGTTCGACGGTGCGCTGAGCGTCGCATCCGCGTCCTACGAGGACGGGGCCAGCTCCAAGTTCTTCCAGCATGACGTGTATGTGCGCGATAGCGTGGGTCGGGTGACGGGTGTGGTGGATCGGGTTCGGCGCACGCCGGAGGGTTCGTTTGGGGTGCGTGATGTTGCGCAGTGTTATGACTATGACGTGCATAACCGTCTTGAGCGGGCGTGGACGGTGAATGCTGCCGACGTG
>CALALQ010000294.1 GCA_937925595.1 uncultured Demequina sp.
CATCAAGCAACAGATCCTGAGTGCCAGCGAGCTCGACACCCAGCTGATCTTCCGTCAGCTCCGCAACACCATGCGCGCGGCCAAGAACTCGGTCAGTGAAGAGGTCGTCGACATCCTGAACAAGGGCGGTCGCTTCAAGGACGTCAAGGACCTCGTCGCCGGCACCCGCGGCCGCAAGGTCTACGAGAACGGCGATCCCGAAGCCGGCATCTGGACCGTCGGTGTCGCGCAGGGCCTGATCCGCGACATCCCGCCGGCCGGTGAACTCGTGCGCCGTATCGCCTGGGACGCCGAGGAAATTCTGTCGTCCTTGACCCGCAACATCACCGACTCCGTTTCCGTCTCCTGAGGGGCGCGCAATGACCGAGACCGATGCACGCGAAACCGCGACTCCCGAAGAATCCCCGTTGCTCGTCACCAAGGACGGGCCGGTCGTCATCCTCACGCTCAACCGGCCCGACCGGCGCAACGCCATCAATCGGGCGATGCGCAAGGCGCTGAAGAAGGAACTGTGGCGCGCCGACGGTGACGACGAGGTGCGTGTCGTGGTGATCACCGGCGCAGGCACCGCGTTCTCGTCGGGTGTGGACCTGCCCGAGGCGTTGTCCGGCCCGCCGCCGCGCACCGAGGGCGTCACGCCCACGCAGGTGCTGCGCGGCATCTCCAAGCCGGTGATCGCTGCTGTGAACGGGCCGTGCTACACCGGCGGTTACGAACTGGCCGTGAACTGTTCGTTCATCATCGCCTCCGATCGCGCCGAGTTCGCCGACACCCACGCCCAGATCGGCCTCCTCAACGGCTGGGGTGGCAGCGCCATGCTTCCTCGCATGGTGGGTCTGCCCGCCGCGATCCAGTTCATCCTCAGCGGTGAACCCATCACCGGAGACACCGCGGCACGGATCGGCCTCGCGAACGAGGTCGTCGAGCACGACAAGCTCATGGATCGCACGTTCGAGATCGCCGGCAAGATCGCCGGCGGGCATCCCGGGGCAGTGCAGCGGATGCTGCGCCTGCTCAAGGAAGGTGCGGGCGCTTCGCTCGCGCACGCACTCGGCCTCGAGGCCGAAGCCTCTGCTACGCACCGTTCCGACGGCGCCGAAGTCGGCGCGCGGTTCGGCAAGCGGCGCGCCGAAAAATCTTGACCTACACACAATCCGAGTTCTGACATCATGGGAGGTGGCGCGGTGGAACAGAAGACCACGGCGGTACTCGAAGCAACGACCGGCGACTGGCGCGACCGGCTGGCCACACTGCTCGACGACTACCGGAAGCGTCCGCGTCCGGCAACGTCCCGTGAGCGATTCGAGGCCGCCAAGGCGTGGCAGTCCGAACTCGTCGACGCAGGTCTCGCGGCACCGGGCTGGCCACGCGAAGTCGGCGGCATGGAACTCTCGCTCGAAGACCAACTCGACTACTACCGGATGACGACCCGTGCCGGTGCACCGAAGCATCCGTGCGGCCTGTCGTTCATCGTCGCGCCGACTATCATTGTGCACGGCACCCAGGAGCAGAAGGACCGTTTCCTCGAACCGCTGCTGCGCGCCGACGAATTCTGGTGCCAGGGCTTCTCGGAACCCGGGGCCGGCAGCGACCTCGCGTCGCTGTCCACCCGCGCGGTGCGCGACGGCGACGTCTATCGGGTGACGGGTCAGAAGATCTGGACCACCATGGCCGACAAGGCCGATTGGATCTTCGCGCTGGTGCGCACCGGTGCCACAGGCCGGGGCACGTCCGGCATCACCTACCTGCTGATCCCGATGAATTCACCGGGCATCGAGGTGCGTCCGCTCCGCGACGCTGCAGGTGGCCACCACTTCGCGGAAGTCTTCTTCGACGACGTCGAAGTCCCCGTCGCCAACCGCCTCGGCGAAGAAGGCGGCGGGTGGTCGATCATGCGGACCTCGCTCGGTCACGAGCGTGCGACTGCGTTCCTCGCCGACGAATTCCGTTACCGAGGAACGGTCGACAAGGTCTTCAAGCTCGCCGTGGAACAGGGTTACGCGAACGATCCGCTGATTCGCCAGGAGCTCGCGAAGGTCGAAACCAACGTCCGTGCGATCGCTGCCAACAGTGCCCGCGCGCTCGACGCCGTGTTGCGGAACGAGGATCCGGGTGGGGTCGCTTCGGTCAATCGTCTGGTCAAGTCGGAGTTCGAGCAGCACATGCACCGGCTCGCGCTGCGTCTGACCGGTTCGGGGGCCTTGCTGAACACCCGGTCCGAAGGTGTTGTCGAAAAGGGCCGTTGGACATACGGATACGTGATGGCGCGCGCCGCGACGATCGGTGCGGGCACCGCCGAGATTCAGCGCAACACCATTGCGGAGAACGTGCTGGGTCTGCCGTCGCATCGCGGCGAGGGTCGCCGAAACCCGGTGGTCGCGCCGGGCCGGCCGCTCACCGCTCCCGAAGAGGACGAGGCAGCCTTGCGCGAGGTACTCGCCGACCTGGTCTCGTCGTACGTGGACACCGAGAAGTTGCTTGCGCGCGAGTCCACGCCCGGCGACTACGACATCGGCCTGTGGGACGAACTCGTGAAGTTCGGTTTGCCCGGTCTGACCGCCCCGGAATCTCTCGGCGGCGGTGGCCAGTCGTTGCGACTGTTGTGTGCGGCCGTCGAAGAAGCGGCCTACCACCTGGCTCCGGTTCCGCTCGTGCCGACCGCAATCGCGCTCGAGGTGCTCGTTGCGGCAGGTGCGGACGAGCAGGCCCGCACGGTGGTGTCCGGTGCCACTGCCGCGTTCCTCGCCCCCGTCGACGATCAGGGCTGGGTTACCGGTTCGGGTCTGCCGGTACTCGACGGTGGCCGGTTGACCGGCCGGATCGAACGCGTGGCGGGTGCACCCGTCGCCGACGTGCTCGTGGTCCTCGCGACCGACGCGGTCACCGGCGACCGTGTGCTCGTCTCGGTGCAGCCCGCCGATGTCACCGTCACGGTGCAGAACTCGGTGGACCTGACCGCGACCGTGGGTATCGTCACCGCGAACGGGGCGCCGGCCGCGGTGCTCGCGTCCGGACAGACCGTCGACGACGCGCTGATCCGCGCTCGCCGCGTCGCGCAGCTGCTCGTTGCAGCGGACTCGGTGGGTGTCGCCAACCGGGCACTCGCGATGGCGGTGGACTGGGCCGGGCAACGTGAGCAGTTCGGACAGCCCATCGGCTCGTACCAGGCCATTTCCCACCGTTGCGCCTACCTGTTGGTCGGTGCGGAAGGTGCACGGGGGCAGGTTCTTTCGGCTGCCGATTGTGGCGAGAACGATCCCGACGCCGCGACCTCCGCGAACCTGGCAACGGCGGCTGCGCTGAGCACCGCTGTGACCGCCGCGGAGGACTGCATCCAGATCCACGGTGGTATCGGTTTCACGTGGGAGCATCCCGCTCATCTTCTGCTGCGCCGCGCGACGGCCAACGAAGCGTGGATCGGGCGTCCGGAGGTGCTGCGTGATCGCGCCGTGAGCGCGGTGTTCGACCGGCTTGCCTGACGAGGCCGATCGAATTCGATTTCGGTACACGGACGAGGCCGGTGTCCCAGTCGGGGACACCGGCCTCGTCGTGTGTCGCGTGGGCGGGTCGGTCAGCCGACGATGCCCTTCTCCCGCAGTTCGGCGATGCGCTCGGGGTCGAATCCGATCTCGGCGAGTATCGAGTCGGTGTGTTCACCGATCGTGCACCCGGCGTCGGCCTTGACTTTCGAACGGGAGAATCGCGTCAGGGGAGCGAGGCGCCGGTGCTCGTCGAAGATCGGGCTGTCGGCGAGCACGGTGTAGCCGGCCTCGAAGTATTCGTCGCCCTGCAGGTGGCTCTCGGGGGTCCGTTCGGTCACGGCGACACAGCCGATGTCCTGCGCGCCCAAATCCTTCTCCCACTCGAACTTGGAGCGGGTACGCAATACGGCGTCGAGCGACTCGGCGAGATCGGTGGCGTGTGTGCGGCGCAGATCCGGTGTCGAGAACTTCTCCTGCTTGAGGTCGATGTACGGCTTCAGTGCCTCGACCAGGGTGTTCCACTCGGAGTCCTGCGGGGCGGCGAGGAAGATCCAGCCGTCCGACGCCTCGTACAAGCGGTACAGGGCACCGAGGCCGTACAGGTCGGGGTCGGAGACCGGCGGCTCGGGACGGTTCGCGTAGTCGATGTTGCGGTCCATGAGTGCGTGGGTGGCGGAGGACAGCATGGTCGCGGTCATGTCGCCCATCGGGTAACCGCGTTTGCGGGCGAGCAGGCCCAGCAGCATCGACGAGGCGACACCGAGCGCGGCCACACCGTCGGCTTGGACGGACGGGTTGGCTCCCGCGGTGTGCCGCCGCAGGGCAATGCGCTTGATCTCCTCGAGATTCTCGCCGTGGAGGTCGAGACCGCCGAGGTCGCTCATGCTGAGTCCGGATGCCGCGCCGACGGAAGGTGCGTAGGCAGGACGACCGCCGTATGGTCCTCCTGTGCCGTAGCCGGGTGCATTGAGGTACACCAGATCGGGGTTGAGGGCCTTGAGTGTGGCAGCGTCGACACCGATGCGTTCCGCGGCGCCCGCGCGATAGCTCTGCAGAACGATATCGGACTTCTTCGCGAGCTCGTGGACGATTGCGAGGCCCTCGGGAGTGTTGATATCGAGCGCGACAGATTCTTTGCCCTGCAATACTTTTGCGCCGCCCGCTTCGGGGAATGCAACGAGGCCGCGCATCGAGTCGCCGGCGAGTGGTTCGACCTTGAGGACGCGGGCGCCGAGATCGGTCAGGAGCGTCGCGCCGTAGGGCGCGGCGAACATCGAGCCGAGCTCGAGGATCGTGACCCCTGCGAGGGGCAGTGCCCCGGTGGGTGCGTCGGTAGTGGACGAGGCGTTCGATCCGGATGCGATGCCGGCGAGCACCTGCTCGGTGTCGGCCCCGAGGCGGGGCGCCGGCCGCAGTTCCGTGAGCGGCTTGCCGTCGACATGGACGAGCGTCGACGGCTGGCGGACCGGGCCGAGGTCGGGGTCGTCGACGGTGACGACACGACCGTCGTGCTGAAGCTGGGGATGATCCAGCGCGGCAACCGGATCGTTGAAGATCTCGGCGCTGACATCCGGGTTCGTATCGAAGACGTGCTGCCATTCAGCAAGGGTGCGTTCGCGGACCTTCTCGAGCATGATGTCCCGCAGTTCGACGCGGCGTTCGACGTCCTCGAAGATGGGCAGGCCCTGCCAGTACGGGTCGGCGAAGACGTGGGCGAGACCGAACTCGGTCATCATCGCGAAGAACAGGCGAGGCTCGGTCTGCGCGAACTGCAGCCAGTGACCGTCCTTGGTCTGCGCGACGAGCAGCGGGTAGATCAAGGGCGCAGCCGGCCGACCCTGATCGTCGAACGCATACATTGCCTGGTAGGCGTCGGGCCAACGCGCACAAACCAATTCGAAGAACCAGTTGTAGGTGTCCATCGAGGCCGCGCCGCGCAGCAGGTCGGCCTCGACGTGCTGACCGACCCCGCTCGACTCGCGTTCGTACAGTGCAGAGAGGACGCCCTGGACGGCGGTGTGCGCTGCTCCCCAGGCCGCCCAGGGTGTGGGTGTGAACGACGGGCCGGGACGCTCGGACATCTGCGCCTTGCCGTGGAACACGCCCATACGGGCGAGGACCAGGGCTTCGTATCCCTTGTCGTTCGCCCACGGGCCGGTGGTGCCCCAGCCGGTGATTGATGCGCTCACCAGGCGGGGATTGAGGTCGGCGAGATGGTCCGGAGTCAGACCCAGGCGCTCGAGCGCGGCGGGTCGTGAGGTGGTGATCAGGACGTCGGCGCTGCGGAGGAGGTCGTGCAGCGCGGTGAGCCCGGTGTCGGTCTGCAGATCGAGCGTGACGCTCTTCTTGCCGCGGGCGAGGGCCGGCCAACCGGTTTCTTTGCGCATCGGGTTGCCTGCCGGCGGCTCGACCATGATCACGTCCGCGCCGGCGTCGGCGAGGAAGACGCTTGCGTACGCACCGGGAGTGGTGAGGGACAAGTCGATCACGGTCAGGCCGTGCAGAGGGGCGGTGGAAGCGGGAGAAACTGCGTTCACTTCGGACCTTTCGAAAGGGTTACGGCGAACGTGGGATGTGACCTTTATAACTAACGAAGTTCACTACGTCTACATGTTGGACGGTGTTAAATTGAAATGGAATTCCTTTGCCGTGCAAACGATAGCCGCGTCGAGAAGCAGAAAACGCACGCCGACCTGCGTCGACGCGCGTGTCTGTTCGGTCCGAGTCTCTGTCAGTCCCGGAAACGCAGTAGCCCTTCCTGCGCTGTGCTGGCAAGGAGATTGCCGTCTCGGTCGAACAGGTAGCCGCGCGAGAGGCCGCGACCTCCGCCCATCCGGTACCCGTGTTGCTCGTAGAGGTGCCATTCGTCGGCGCGGAACGGTGCGTGCCACCAGACCGTGTGATCCAGGCTCGCGAGCTGCAGGCCGGGTGTGTCGATGTGTCGGCCGTGTGGGGGAAGCGCCGCGGAAAGCAGGAACAGGTCTGAGCAGTAAGCGAAACCTGCTGCGTGGACGAGAATGTCGTCTCCGAGCCGCTCCGGGGTGCGGATCCAGGCACGCTGGCGCGGTGGTCGGCTCTCGCCCCGGCGGTTCGCCAATCGGGGGTACTCCTCAGGGAAGCGGAACTCCACTCCGATATTCGTCAGGAGCGGAAGAAGCCACGTGGCTTCGCTGAGTTCTTCTTCGCTCAGGCTGTCCTCGAGCCGGGGGAGTTCCTCTGGAGGGGTGGCCGGAGCGCTCACCGGAGTTTGATGCTCGAGCCCCTTCTCCGGGCGCTGAAACGATGCGGTTGCAAGGAAGATCGTGCGGTCGTTCTGTACCGCCCGTACCTGGCGCGTGGTGAAGCTGCCCCCGTCGCGCAGGCGTTCGACGTGGTAGTCGACGGGAGTGTCCGAGCGCCCGGGATGGACGAAATGGCCGTGCAGCGAGTGCACCTGCCTGTCGCGATCGACAGTCAGACCCGCGGCGACCAGTGACTGTCCGAGGGCTTGGCCACCGTATATCCGCGGAGCCTGGGTATAGGCCGAACCCCGAAACGCGTCGTAACCCACATTCTCGAGAGAGAGAATCTGCCCGACGGGCGGGCGGGGGATACTCGCGAGAGTCTCGACGGTGACAGCGATAGACATCGTTTAATTGTATAACTACGTTGTCCTTCAGTATAGGTCGTATCCAACGCGAGGAGTACCGATGGAATACCGCTATCTGGGCCGTAGTGGCGTGCAGGTGTCCGCGCTGTGCTTGGGCGCGATGTCGCTGGGATCGATGGGCAACACCGATGTGAACGAATGCACCGAGATCGTGCATCGGGCGCTGGATGCCGGAATCAACATGATCGACACCGCTGACGTCTACTCCCGAGGGCAATCCGAGGAGATCGTCGGGGCCGCGATCGCCGGTCGCCGCGACGACGTCGTGCTCGCCACGAAGTTCTACAACCCGATGGGTCGCGATCGCAATCGCCGCGGGGCGTCGCGACGCTGGATCGTGCAGGCCTGTGAGGACAGCCTGCGGCGGCTGAACGTCGACCACATCGACCTCTATCAGATCCACCGGCTCGACGAGAACACCGACTTGGACGAAACCTTGTCCACCCTTTCGGATCTGGTGCGATCCGGGAAGGTGCGGATGATCGGCTCGTCGACCTTCCCGGCCGAAGCCGTCGTCGAAGCGCAGTGGGTGGCGGAGCGGCGCGGGCACGTCCGGCTGCACACGGAACAGCCCCCGTACTCGATCTTCGTGCGCGGTGCCGAACGTGATGTGTTCCCGACGGCTCAACGCCACGGCATGGGCACGCTCGTCTGGAGCCCGCTCAACGGCGGGTGGCTGACCGGCAAATACCGCGCGGGCGCGGATCCGGAGGCGGACTCGCGATTCGCGCGAGTGCCGCAGGGTTCTTGG
>CALALQ010000295.1 GCA_937925595.1 uncultured Demequina sp.
GTTGCAAGCCACAGGTTGCGCTTGGGTGAGGGGGCAGGCTGGGTGAGCACGGCGTCGGTCGTTGCCGTGGTCTCACTTGCGGAGACCGACGCCCGCTTGCCGAGCAGCTTGCCGAAGCGGCTCACAGCATCCCTCGAGTAATGCTCACAGCCATCAGACCTCGAGCAGCTCGTTCTCCTTGTGCGCGAGCAGGGCGTCGATCGCGTCGACGTGGCGCTTGGTCAGGGCGTCGAGCTCCTTCTCCGCGCGCGAGCCCTCATCCTCGCCAACCTCTCCGTCCTTGACGGCGGCGTCGATGAGGTCCTTGGCCTTGCGACGCATGTTGCGCACGGTCACACGGGCCTCTTCAGCCTTGGTCTTGGCGAGTTTCACGTAGTCGCGGCGGCGCTCCTCCGTGAGCTGCGGGAGGACGATGCGCAGCACGTTGCCGTCGTCGCTGGGGTTCACGCCCAGGTCAGAGTTGCGCAGCGCGGTCTCGATCTCCTTCTTGGCGCCCTGGTCATAGGGCGAGATGAGCACCGTGCGCGCCTCGGAGACCGAGATCGACGCGAGCTGCTGCAGGGGGGTGGGCGCGCCGTAGTAGTCGACGGCGATGTTCGCGAACATCGCGGCGCTCGCCTGTCCCGTGCGGATGCCCGCGAAGTTGTCCTTTGCGACGCTCAGCGCGCGGTCCATGTTCTCCTCTGCTTCGAGGAGGATCTCGTCAATCACGTGGGGCTCCTTACGCCGTCACCAGCGTGCCGATTCTCTCACCAAGGAGCGCACGCGTCACATTTCCAGGGGTGTCGAGGCCGAACACGACCATCGGCACCTTGTTGTCCATCGCCAGGCTGAATGCCGCCTGGTCCATCACTCGCAGTCGCTTGTTCAGCGCCTCGCGATACGTCACCTGCTCAAGGCGCTCCGCCGACGAATCGGTGTTGGGGTCCGCGGTGTACACCGCGTCGACGCCGTTCTTGCCCATGAGCACCTCTTGACAGCCCGTCTCGAGCGCACGCTGCACACTCACGGTGTCCGTCGAGAAGTACGGCATGCCGGCACCCGCAGCGAAGATCACGACGCGGCCCTTCTCAAGGTGACGGATAGCGCGCAGCGGGATGTAGGGCTCGGCAACCTGCCCCATGGTGATGGCGGTCTGCACTCGCGTCGCGACACCCGCCTGCTCCAGGAAGTCCTGCAGCGCAAGGGCGTTCATCACGGTGCCGAGCATTCCCATGTAGTCAGCTCGAGCGCGCTGGAGGCCGCGCTTGGACAGCTCCTCGCCGCGGAAGAAGTTGCCTCCACCCACGACGATCGCCACCTGGACCCCGGCGGCCACGGCCTCGGCGACCTCTCGCGCGATCCTGGCCACCACGTCGGCATCAAGGCCGACGCTGCCGCCGCCGAACATCTCGCCGGACAGTTTGAGCAGAACGCGACGCGCCGCCCGGGAATCGGTCGTGGTGTCTGTCATCGATCCTCCAGGCGGCGCGTCGTGTCTGTCGATTAGTTCTTAGGCTCCCACACGGAAGCGGGCGAAGGCAGTCACCTCGCCGCCGGTCGCCTCGACGACCTTGCCGACAGTGGTCTTGGGGTCCTTGGCGAAGGCCTGCTCAAGCAGGACGTTCTCCTTGAACCAGCCGTTCAGGCGGCCCTCGACGATCTTCGGCAGCGCGGCCTCGGGCTTGCCCTCCGCACGCGACACCTCCTCGGCCACGCGACGCTCGTTCTCGACGTCCTCGGCCGGGGCCTCGTCACGGGTGAGGTACAGCGGCGAGTACGCGGCGGTGTGCATCGCCACGTCCTTGGCAACCTCGGCGGCCTTCTCGTCGGTGCCGATGAGCACGCCTACCTGGGCCGGGAGGTCCTTGTTGGTCTTGTGCAGGTACTCGGTCACCACGGGAGCCTCGACGCGAGCGACGCGACGGAGCACGACCTTCTCACCCAGGACGCCAGCGGCCTCGTCGATGTACTCGGCGACGGTCTTGCCGTCGATGGGAGCGGCGAGCGCGGCCTCGGCGGAGTCCGCCTTGGCGGCGACGGCTGCGTCGAGCACGGCGTTCGCGAGGGTGATGAACTTGTCGTTCTTCGCCACGAAGTCCGTCTCAGAGTTGAGCTCGAGCAGCGTGCCGACCTGTGCGCCGGCCTCTCCCTCGATCTTCGTCACCACGAGACCCTCGGAAGCCGAGCGGCCCTCGCGCTTCGCAACGCCCTTGAGACCCTTGACGCGCAGGATCTCAACGGCCTTGTCCTGGTCGCCGTCGGCCTCGTCGAGAGCCTTCTTGACGTCGAGCATGCCGGCACCGGTGCGCTCACGGAGCGCCTGGATGTCGGCGACGGTGTAGTTCGCCATTGTCAATCCTTACTTGTCGTCTGCCTTGGCGGCGGGCTTCTTAGCCGGCGCCTTCTTCTCCGCGGCGGCCTTCTTGGCCGGAGCCTTCTTCTCCGCAGCGGGCTCTTCGGTTGCCGCCTTCTTGGCAGCAGGCTTCTTGGCAGGAGCCTTCTTGGCGGGAGCCTCCTCAGCAGGGGCCTCCTCGGTCTTCGCCTCCTCGGCGGCCTCGGCGGCAGGTGCCTCCTCAGCGGAAGCCTCAGCAGCGTCGGCGGCGGACGCCTCAGCGGCGGCCTCAGCGGCGGCCTCGTCGGTGCCGGAGCCCAGCAGCTCCTGCTCCCACTCGGCGAGGGGCTCTTCGGCGACCTCTGCCTCGTCACCGGACTTCGCGGTGTGGCGCAGGCGGATGCCCTCAGCCACAGCGTCGGCGATCACGCGGGTGAGCAGGCCGACGGCGCGGATCGCGTCGTCGTTGCCGGGGATGCCGTACTGGACCTCGTCGGGGTCGCAGTTCGAGTCGAGGATGCCAACGACGGGGATGCCGAGCTTCTTGGCCTCGTCAACGGCGAGGTGCTCCTTGTTGGTGTCGACGACCCACACGATGGAGGGCGTGCGCGCCATGTCGCGGATGCCATTGAGCGTCTTCGCGAGCTTTTCGTACTCGCGGCGCATCATCAGCAGCTCCTTCTTGGTGCGGCCGGAACCGGCGACATCGTCGAAGTCGATTGCCTCGAGCTCCTTGAGACGCGCAACACGCTTGGAGACGGTCTGGAAGTTGGTCAGCATGCCGCCGAGCCAGCGCTCGTTGACGTAGGGCATGCCCACGCGAGAGGCCTGCTCCGCGATGGTCTCCTGCGCCTGACGCTTGGTGCCGACGAACAGGACCGTGCCGCCGTGGGCGACGGTGTCGCGCACGAACTCGTAGGCCTGGTCGATCTTGGTGAGCGACTGCTGCAGGTCAATGATGTAGATGCCGTTGCGCTCGGTGAAAATGAAGCGCTTCATCTTGGGGTTCCAGCGGCTGGTCTGGTGTCCGAAGTGCACACCGGAGTCGAGCAGCTGGCGCATGGTCACGACGGCCATGGCTCATCCTTGTCCGCACGCGCATGCGCGTGCTGTCATCTGCGGGTCTCCCCGCTCTTTCGGTTGTCGATGCCGCCGGGTGGCGGAATCCCTGGCACCAACGCGGCTCGGCACCGAGCGGACTCGGACCTCGCTTTGCCGGCGCGCCTTCCCTGGGGTTGGCGCGAATGGTGCGCGATGTCATCCGGGCATGCCGGATGCGGGGTCAATCGTACCTGACGCGAGGCTGAAGCCGCCACCCGCGACTGGCCGTCACGAACGCTCCGCACGGGTGACGTGACGGATGGGGCTGGGGGGACTGTCCCGGAGCCTTGCGACAGTCGCTCCCTTCACTTCTGTCACTTCGTCCGTGCGGAGCGTTCCTGCGGTTCGGTTTCCACAGCGGCCTGCCCGACGCTGCCTTTCCCCAGGCTCCCCCGGCGGCCTATGCCGTGGCTCGGTCGCGCGACGCAAGGTTGGTCTGTGATGAGAGTGCTGTGCGTTGTCGCGGTGGTGGCAGTCGCGCTCGTCGTGCCTGGCAGTGCGGCGGCGGCACCACCTGACAGGTGGCTCGATGCACCGGTGCCGGTGGAGATCGCCGCGATCTTCGACCGACCTGGCAGCGCCTGGGGTGCGGGCCATCGCGGGATCGACCTGTTCGCTGTCGATGGCGCCGAGGTGCGCTCACCTGGCGCCGGGATCGTGACGTTCGCGGGCGATGTTGCGGGGCGCGGGGTCGTCGTGGTGCTGCACCCTACGGGACTGCGGTCGTCGCTGGAGCCCGTCACAGCGTCGGTCAGTGTGGGCGAGACCGTGAGTGCAGGCACGGTGGTGGGATCGCTAGAGACTCGCCAGTCTCACTGCTCCCCCAGCGCATGCCTGCACTGGGGCGTGCGTGAAGGCGATGAGTATGTGGACCCGCTCGACGTGCTGAGGGGGTTTGGGCCTATCCGGCTGCTGCCCCTGCGCGAGTGAGCGGTCGCGGCCTACTCGAAAGCGCCGGTTTTGACGAGGCTCTCGCGCAGCTTCTTCACGGCCGCAGAGTGGATCTGCGAGACGCGAGACTCGGTGACGCCAAGGATCTGGCCGATCTGCGACAGCGTGAGGTTCTCGTAGTAGTACAGGCGCAGCACTTCCTGCTCGCGGTCGCGAACCTGCTGGACGGCGCTCGCGAGCAGCTCGCGGCGCTCCGTTGCCTCGATCGAGACGGCGGCGCCGGGAACCGAAAGGGACATGAGCGTCTCGAGTTGGCTCGTCTCGGGGTCGGTGCCGCCAAGGGAGTCGAGCGCTGCGACGTGGCTGAGGGAGACCTGGGCGCGAACGGTGCGCACCTCAACCGTCTCCCAGCCGAGCTGGGCGGCGACGTCCTCGTCAGTGACCTGACGCATGAGCTGCTGCTCAAGCTGGCGCGTGGCCTGCTCAACGACGCGAGCCTTGGAGCGCACGGACCGGGGCACCCAGTCTGCGGCGCGCAGCTCGTCGATGATCGCTCCACGGATGCGCGTCGCCGCGTAGGTTTCGAACTTGAAGCCACGTTCGGGCTCAAAGCGCTCGACCGCGTCAATGAGGCCGAACATTCCATACGAGACGAGGTCACCGAGCTCGACGGTGTCGGGAAGGCGGCCGATCATGCGAACGGCGACCTGGTTGACGAGCGGTGCGTAGTGCGTGATGAGTGCCTCGCGCGCCTTTGCGCGGGCCGCCCTGCGGTTGCTCGACAGGTCCTTCCAGAGCTGGGCGATCTCGTCGCTGGGCTCAGTGACCGCAACGACATCGTTTTCGACGGTGGCAAGCACGGCGTTCAACTCGGACATGGTTCTCCCTCAAGCGCGCGGATGCGCCAGTTGGTAAGTCGCCCTCAGGCGTTCTGCTGACACGTGGGTGTATCGCTGGGTCGTTGTGAGGCTCGCGTGGCCGAGGACCTCTTGGACTGACCGCAGATCGGACCCGCCGGTGAGCAGGTGTGTAGCGGCGGTGTGGCGCAGACCGTGAGGCGCGAGGTCATCGACGCCTGCGAGCTGGCACAGTTCGTGGGTGGCGGCGCGCACCTGACGCTGGTCTACGCGGCGACCGCGCTGACCGAGGAACAGGGCACCGTCGGTGGTGGGACGCACGAGGCGCGGACGACCATGGGTGAGCCATTCGAGCAGCGCTCGCTTGGCCGGCGTGCCAAAGGGGACGACGCGCTCCTTGGCTCCCTTGCCGAGGACGCGCACGAGGCGCTGGTCGAGGTCGACATCGCGAACATCGAGGCCGGCGAGCTCTCCCACGCGCATGCCGGTGGCGTACAGCAGCTCGGCGACGGCCCAGTCGCGGATGTGGATGGGGTTGCCGTCATCGCAGCGCTGCTCGGCGACGTCGAGCAGTCGCAGCACGTCCTCTGCGGAGATGACGGTGGGCACCGTCACTGCGGGACGCGCGGAGGCAAGCCTCAGCGCGGGGTTGGAGTCGATGCGGCCGGTGTCAGCGGCCCACGCGTAGAAGGCGCGGCATGCGGCGCCGCGCCGAGCGAGCGTGGTGCGCGACAGTCCGTCGTCGGACATGGCCGCGAGCCAGGCGCGCAGGGTGGCGAGGTCGGCCGACGTGAGTGCCTCGTCCATGCCCGCGGACGACCCCGAGGTGCCGGCCGCGAAGGCCGCAAGGTGCATCAGATCGCCGTGGTACGCGCGCACGGTGTTCTCCGAGAGGCCGCGCTGGTGGCGCAGGTACCTCTCGAAGTCTGCGAGCAGTGTGCTCGTTAACACCGAAGTTGGCATGGGCACAATCTGGCACCGTCACACCAGTCAAATCAACCCCTCCAGTCACATTTGTCACATCAATCACACACGTAACGCGATTCTTGGGCTATTTTGTCCCGGTTTTTCCCTTTTCAGAATGACGTCCCTGCGGGGCGTGTTGTCTTTGCCACATCCCGTAACGAGATCGCGCCAATCCGGCCATTTCGAGCCCCGTGAGGGCCGCCATCGCCTCCGGAACCGTTAGCCCCGCGACCTTTGCGATCTGGGAGATTGAGCTGCCCCGCGCGGCTATCGCGTCATAGGCCCGACGCTGCAGCGGGTCAGCGAACCCCTCCCCCGAGTCGTGGGCCGGGTCGGGCCGAATGGGACCCGCCAGCTCAAGCAGCTCTCTAGCCGAAGACACCAGCACCGCCTTGCCGTCGCGGATGAGTGCATGACAGCCCACGGAGGACACTGCCGTCGCGGGTCCCGGCACTGCGCCGAGCGGGCGGCCGAGCGCGATCGCGTGGTTCGCTGTCGACAGTGCCCCCGACCGGGCCGCGGCTTCGACGATGCACGTCGCGACGGCGGCTCCGATGAGCCGATTGCGCGCGAGGAAGCGCGAGCGGTGTGGTGCGAAGCCCGGCGGGACCTCGGCGAAGACGGCTCCCGTCTCGACCACCTGCCCCAACAGGTCGCCATTGCCCGCGGGATAGAGGCGGTCCACGCCACCAGCCATCACGGCGACTGTGGGCGTGGGTCCGGTGAGCGCGGCGCGGTGGGCCGCCGCGTCGATCCCATAGGCACCTCCCGAGACCACGCACCAGCCTGCGTCCGATGCACCTCCCGCGAGCTCCGCCGCCATGTGCTGGCCGTAGCCAGTCGAAGCCCGCGAGCCGACAATCGCCACCGATCGCGCCAGCAGGTGATCGAGCCGCCCCGGTCCTCGCACCCACAGCGCGAAGGGCCGCTCAGCGCCCAAGTCGTCGACCTGCACCGGCCATTCCGGATCGGCCCGCGTCACCGCTCGCGCCCCCACGGCGTCGGCACGGGCAAGATGCGCTTCCGGTGCGGCATCGGGAAGCCGCGCAACCCAGCGCGCACTCGTCGCGACGAGTCGATCGATGAGCTTGCGATCCGCCCGCGACGCGAGCGTCACCGTAGCGCCAACGGGGTCGCCTGCCACGTGGCGGAGCCACTCCAGCGCCCCTTCCGCACCCAGCTCCTCGATGAGCCAGTCCGCGGCGGGGTCGGCACCCTCGGCGATCGCGCTCCACGCGATGAGCGCTTCCCGCTCACCCGGATCCCCACTCACGCGATGCCTCCCGTGCGCATCGCGAGCGCCTGATGCACATGGGCGGCCACCGGCGCGGGTTCGCCGGCGAGGTCGGCGATGCTCCACGCCACGCGCAGCGAGCGGTCGAATCCCCGCGCGGAGATCGCTCCATGGTCCAGCGCATGCTGTCCGGCCGCGAGCGCCGCCGCCGGGGTGTGGGTTCGCAGCCAGCGCGAGTTCAGCTGGGCATTGGTGGTCCATCCCGTTCCCTCGAGCCGCCGCCGCGCGGCCGCTCGCGCCCTTTCCACCCTTTCGGCCACGACGGCTGTCGCCTCGCCCTCTTCCGCGCCCCTTCGCACCGGCTCTACATCGATGCGAATGTCGAGCCTGTCGAGCAGCGGACCCGAGAGCCTCCCGAAGTACCGCCGCTGCGTGATCGCCGAGCAGATGCACTCGGACCCACGCACCCCCTTGTTGCCGCACGGACAGGGATTCGCCGCGAGCACCAGCTGGAAGCGCGCCGGATACCGCGTCGCGCCGTGCGCGCGATGCAGCACCACCTCCCCGGACTCGAGCGGCTGCCGAAGGGTGTCGAGCACTCTCACCGCGAACTCTGGCGCCTCGTCCAGAAACAGCACTCCCCCGTGCGCGCGGCTGATCGCACCGGGACGAGCGAGCATCGACCCGCCGCCGACGATCGCGGCCGCGGAGGCCGAGTGATGAGGCGCCTCGAACGGCGGCCGGCGCATGAGCCCCTCGCTCGGATCGAAGGTGCCACACAGCGAATGCACCGATGTCACCGCGATCGCGTCGTCAAGATCGAGGTCCGGAAGCAGCCCTGGCAGCCGCGACGCAAGCATCGTCTTCCCCGCTCCCGGCGGCCCGGTCATCATGATGTGATGCCCGCCTGCGGCCGCCACCTCGATTGCATACCGCGCCGCCTCTTGGCCACGGACATCGGCCATATCCCCTGGTTCCGGCGGCATAGTCACCTCTGGCGGCTTCACACTGCCCGACGCTGCTGCCGGCACCGCGTTCTCGTTGCCCAGCAGCCGGGCAAGCTCGCCGAGCGATCCGACAGCCGTGATCCGCACCCCTCCCACGAGCTGCGCCTCGGCGGCGTTCGCGGCCGGAACCACGATGTGGGACTGGCCCGCCGCGGCGGCCGCAGCGACAGCGGGCAGCACCCCGCGCACGGGGCGAACGGCCCCGTCCAGACTCAGTTCGCCCAAGTAGACGGCGCGAGCGGCCTGCCGAGCCTCGACCTGGCCGGACGCCGCGAGCACCGCTACGGCTATCGCGAGATCCGTCATCGACCCGGACTTGGGAAGCGAAGCCGGCGAGAGGTTGACGGTGATGCGCCGCATGGGCCAGTCGAGCCCAGAGCTGGCCACCGCGGCCCTGACGCGATCGCGCGACTCCTGAAGCGAAGCGTCGGGCAGCCCAACAATGGTGAAGGCGGGAAGCGCGGCGGCAAGGTGCGCCTCGACATCCACCGCGTGCCCAGCGAGTCCCGTGAGCGCGATCGCGCGCGCACGCCCAATCATCCGACGCCCCTCAAGTGCTCCACGAGTGCCGGACCGCTGGCCGGCAGGGTCACGGCGCAGACATCGATGCGCACTCCATAGAAGCGCCTGTCCTGCGACGCGAGCCACAGGCCAACCAACCGCCGCAGCCGCGAGAGCTTCGCGGGCGTCACCGCCTCTTGCGGCACTCCGAAGGTGGCGGTACGGCGCGTCTTGACCTCGACCGCAACCAGGTCGCTGCCGTCCACCGCGACGATGTCGATCTCGCCGTGCTCACACCGCCAATTGCGGGCGAGCACCTCCCACCCCTGCTCCTCGAGCCTGCGCGTCACGACTCGCTCGCCGTGCCTGCCCACCTCATCCTTCGCGGCCATCGCCACCTCCTGCATGCAGGTTGGCGCAACCGGCCGAAACGTGAAGGAGCCCGTCACCCCACCTGGGGATGACGGGCTCCGAGCCTGGGACTGTGGACGCGGCTTAAGCGGCCTTGAGGACGGGATCCACCTCGGCATCAGCAGCCTCGTCAGGCTCCTCAGCCGGGTAGTGGTTGTCCGCCTGCAGCAGCAGCTTCGCCCCAGCGAGCGACACGGCCACGGATACCGCGCCGCCGATGATGAACGGAAGCTGCAGGTCGACCTTCGCGACCCAACCGCCGAAGAGCGTGGCGATGGGCATGAGGCTCCACCCGAAGGTGCGGATGGCGCCGATCGCACGTCCCAGCATGTGTCCGGGGATGATCGCTTGGCGGAGCGATCCCCACGGCACGTTCCACATCGACACCCCACCAGCGCCGATGCCGTACAGCACAGTCGCGATCCACGGGTTGGGCGCGAAGCCCACACCCAGCAGTCCCGCGCCGCCGATGACGGTGGCCCACAGCATGGTGTGTCCGCGACCGATGCGGGCGACCGCGACATTCGCGAGCAGCGAGCCGGCCACGCCGCCGATGCCGATTCCGGCTGCGACGACGCCGAACAGTGCAGGCGTCACGCCGAAGGCGTCGAGGAACACGAGCGCCGTCACCGCCTGGGCGAAGGAGAACGCGGTGCCGACGATCGTCGTGAAGATCACGAGCGAGCGCAGGTACTTGTGGTGCCACACGAAGCCGATCGCCTGCTTGAGCGGCACGGACGGCACCTTTGTCACCTCGCCGGTGAGAGCGTCGGCCCTTGTGGCGTGCGCCGCGGCGATGGGAAGCGTCAGCGCGAGACCTGCCGCGATCGCATAGCCCGCGCCGCCCACGATCATGGGCAGGCCGACGGCGATCGAGTACAGCACGCCGCCGATGGGCGTGGCAACGAACATGTCGACGCCCACCTGCGCGGCCTGGATGCGGCCGTTCGCGCGGTCGAGGTTGTCCTTGCCGACGACCGACGGCGTCACCGCGGTGGTGGCGTTGTCGAACAGCGTCTCGCCAAGGCCAAAGATGAGCGTCGCGATCGCGAGCCACGCGACCGTGAGGTGACCCGTCGCGATGATGAGCGCGACTCCCACCGCAGCGAGCAGTCGCGCGCCGTTGGCGATTGCCATGGCCACGCGGCGGTCGATCCGGTCGACGATCATGCCGCTCGGCACGCTGAACAGCAGCCACGGCACGTAAGCGAGCGCACCCAGCAGCGCGATCGCCACGGGGTCCTTGGTGATCGCGACCGCCGCAAGCGGGATGGCGATGCGGGCGATGCCGTCCGCGAGATTGGAGGTCATCGCGGCGGCCCAGAGGCGGTTGAAGGCGCCTCCAAGGCCCGACGCTGCGGGGACTTGCGTTGTCATGACTGGTTCTCCTGGGGGGCCGGGGCGCCGACCACGGGGAAGGCGTTGAAGTGAAGGACCACGTGGCGAGCGCCGGGGACGTCGCCCCGGTCGCGGTAGCGGTCGACGATCGTGTCGATCGTGCGGGCGATCTCCTCACTCACGGCGCCGAGCTCCTCGACGGTCATCGTGGCGCGAGCGGACATCATGGTGGAGGCGTTGAGCCATTCGGAGCCGAACTCGCGCTCTCCGCGACGCAGGAACGCGTCGGTGTGGCGATAGCGCTGCTCGAGCATCTGGCGAACCACGATGGTTCCCGCCTCGTGCTCGGCCGAACCCTCTTCAAAGTCGGTGGGGTTCATGGTCACGCCGCCGGGCACCACTCGCCAGTACTTGTCGCGCTGGTTGCCGCGAGTGGGGTCCTCCTCGATGAAGCCGTGACGAGCGAGCTGACGCAGGTGGTAGCTCGTGGCTCCGGAGGACTCCCCCAACTGCTCGCCGAGCTGGCTCGCGGTCGCGGGGCCGAACATCGCCAGACGGTCGAAGATGTCGACGCGGAGCGGGTGCGCGAGGGCCTTGAGGGAGGCGGCATCGACGACGCGCTCGGTCCTGAAGGGCTCGCCTGCGCCGCCGTGAGTGGTGGTCTCGTCGCTCATGCGAGCTACGGTACAACCGCAAAGACTTCTTTGCAAGTCTTTCTTTGCAATACTTTCTTTGCGATCGGTACGGCTACGGAGAGCGCCTTCCCCGGGGACGCGAAAAGGCGGGCGGCCCTACCGACCACCCGCCCTCTTGCCTAGGGCAAGCCCTAGCGCCGCGCCCTTCCAGAGTTGGCGACAGAGCCATCAGCGTCGGCGACGGTGTCGGCGGCCGCGTGGGCCACGCCAGCACCCTCGAGCACCTCACCCACGAGGTTTCCCTCGCCAAGCGACTCGATGAGCTCCTCTTCCGCGTCGAGCGTCTCCGCAAGCGGATCTTCGCGCACGAAGAACAGCAGGATCGCGCCCACGACGGCGAGCGGGAGCAGCCACAGGAACACCGGGGCGAGCGCGTCGTTGTAGGACGCCACGACGACCTCGCGAATCGCGTCAGGCAGCTCATGCACCGACGCGGGGGTCAGCGAGTTGAGGCTGCCGGCGCCCGATGCGCCGCCGGAGATGTGCGACAGCCGCTCCTGGAGCAGGTTCACGAGTCGCGTCGCGAACAGCGAGCCCACCACGCCGGCACCGAGCGAGGCGCCGATCTGGCGGAAGTAGTTGTTCGACGCGGTCGCGGTGCCCACCATGCGCAGCGGGAAGGAGTTCTGGACGATCAGCACGAGGATCTGCATCGACATGCCCAGGCCAACGCCCATGACAGTGAGGTGAGCGCAGACCACCCAGATGGGGCCGGTCGCGGACATCGTGGACAGCAGCCACAGCGAGACGGCGACGAGGCCGGTGCCCACGATGGGGTACACCTTGTAACGTCCAGTGCGCGTCACCGCCTGGCCGCACACGATCGACGCGATGAGTAGGCCGGCCATCATGGGGATCATGAGCAGGCCCGCGCCCGTGGGGTCGACTCCCGTGACCATCTGCATGTACGTGGGCATGTAGCCGATCGCGCCGAACATCGCGACGCCGATGAGTAGGCCCGATGCGGTGGTCAGGTTGAAGTTGAGGTCCTTGAACAGCTCTAGCGGCATGACGGGCTCCGCGGCGCGGCGCTCCTGCAGCACGAAGGCGATACCGCCGAGCAAGGAGAACGCGAGCAGGCCGATGATGATCGGCGAGCCCCACTCGTAGGTGTTTCCGGCCCACACCGACACGAGCACGATCGAGGTGGACACGAGCGCGAGCAGGCTCATGCCGAGCACATCCGTGGGCTTGCGCTCGATGGTGCGCTTGGGCAGGTGCAGGAATGCGATGGCAGAGCCGATCGCGAGCGCGCCAAGCGGGAGGTTGATCCACAGGCACCAGCGCCAGCCGATGGACTCGGTGAACCAGCCACCGAGCAGCGGCCCGGCAACGGACGACAGCGCGAAGACGCCGCCCATGATGCCGACATAGCGGCCACGCTCACGGGCCGGAACGACCTCGGCGATGATCGCCTGCGACAGGATCATGAGGCCACCGCCTCCGAGTCCCTGCACGGCGCGACCGATGATGAGCTCGGTCATGCCCATGGACAGTCCGGCGACGACGGAACCGGCCATGAACAGCGAGATGGCGATGATGAGCAGTCCCTTGCGACCGATGAGGTCGCCCGCCTTTCCATACAGCGGCATGACGATGGTCGAGGCAAGGATGTACGCGGTGGTGACCCACAGCATGTGGTTCACCCCGTCGAGCTCACCAACGATGGTCGGCAGCGCGATGGAGAAGATCGTCTGGCTGAGCGACGCGAGCAGCATCGCGGTGATGAGCCCAACGAAGATCAGGACGATGTGACGACGCTCTTGTGGAGCGGTCTCCTCAGGAGACACGGACATGGGTGAGTCCTCCCAGACTTCAGAAGTGCCCGACGGTGGCCGGGGCTTGGTCTACACGAGTCGCTTGACGCGCTCGAGAGCTGTGTTGATGAGCGGATCGATGTCGGCGGTGCCGTCGGAGTCGATCCAGTGCGCACCCGCGGCGTGCATGACGCCGAGCGCGACAGCGACTGCGATGGTCGCCTCTGCCGTGGCCTCCTCGAGGCCGAGGCTGGGGTCTTGGCGCAGCAGTCTGCGCGTGATGACGTCGATGTAGAGGCTGCGCGCATTGGCCTCGCGGTTCATGCGCTGGGCCGAAAGCTGCGGCTCCTTGTCAAAAAGGGCACGGCGCGCCTTGATGAGGTCGACATCCGGCTCCTTGCGGCGCACGTTCTCCACGAACACGTGGAGGAAGTCCGCAAGCAGCGGCCCGTCCTTGGCGACGAACTCCTCGAGGAGGTCCTCGTCAGGGGTCTTGTTCGCGGGGCCGACGATGGCGACCTCTTTGGAGCCGAAGTAGTTGAAGAACGTGCGAGCGGAGATGTCTGCCGCCTCGCAGATCTGGTCGACGGTCACATGCTCGGAGCCGTGCTGCAGCGCCAACTCGACCGCGGCCTTCTCGACGCGCAAGCGGGTGCGCTGAATCTTGGCCTGACGCAGGCCGGTTTCAGGCACAGTTGCTTGCATAGTCTGCAATTTTGCAGTCTCTGCAAGTTTTTGTCAACGGGAACAGGATCCCCGTGCGCCAGAGGCGAGCCAGCGTCGGGCCGTCACCGACCCCGCAGCTGGCGAATATCAGGCATGGTGTCCGGATCGTGGGCCAGCTCCTCGATGTTGACGTCCTTGAACGTCACGACGCGCACATTGCGCACCAGGCGAGCAGAGCGATAGACGTCCCATACCCACGCGTCCGTCAGCGTGACCTCGAAGTAGATGTCTCCGCCGGACGCGCGCACCTGCAGGTCCACCTTGTTCGCCAGGTAGAAGCGCCTCTCCGTCTCGACGACGTACTGGAACAGGCCGACCACGTCGCGGTACTCGCGATACAGGGCCAGTTCGGCCTCAGTCTCGTAGTTCTCAAGGTCCTCGGAGCTCACGCGTCCATCCTAGGCAGGCAAGTGCCCCGCGCTGTGGCAGAGTCGTGCCATGAATGACGAGTTTCTGCGGTGGCGGGATGCGGTGGTCACCGCGCTGGCGGCGCGCGAGGATGTGCTTGGCGTTGCCGGCCTGGGTTCGACGGCAGCGACCGCGCGCGCGGACGAGTGGTCTGACCTCGACATGTTCATCATGGTCTCCCCCGGTGCCGAGGACCGGTACCGGCACCACGTGGACTGGCTGCCCGTCCCTGACGACGTGGCCGCTCACCTCGTCGAGTGGCACGGCGGCGGCCAGGTGCTGCTGCGCGATGGCCGGTTCATCGAGTGGGGCGTGGGTACCCCTGAGGCCGTCTCGACGTGGCTTGCCGGCGAAGGCACGATCCTCTTCGACCGCGATGGCGAGACCGCGACTCGCGCGCTTGCAAGCGCCCAGCGCACCCCCTATCCGCAGGGCCAGCAGACCGAGGCGAGCGCGCTCACGAACTTCGTCATCGCCCTCCACCACGGCATGAGCCGAGTGCGCCGCGGCGAGCTCGTGAGCGGCGGCGAGATCATCCGCTCGGAGGCCGTGGCGGCACTGCTGCGCGCCGCGCGGGCGGGGCTCGAGCCCTTCGATGCTAGCGCCCTCGACACCCTTGACGTGCGCAGGCGAGTCGAGCGCGCCTTCCCAGCCCTCGCTTCGGGAATCACCGACGCCGTGGCCAAGGATCCGGAGAGCGCCGCCAAGGCGCTGCTCTCCGTCGCGCTCAAGCACTTTGGCGACCGGGTTCCGGCCGACGCCGTGGCGGCCGTCAGCTCAAAGTTCGGCTGGCAGCGCGTCTAGTTCGGCAGACCCGAGCGGCAGCGACCACGAGCGCCGGTGCAGCTCGCACGGGCCGTGGAGTCGCAGCGCCTCGAGGTGGGCGTGAGCGCCGTAGCCCTTGTTGCCGTCCCAGCCGTAGTGCGGGAACTGCTCGTGGGCGGCGACCATGAGTGCGTCGCGTTCGATCTTCGCGAGCACAGACGCGGCAGCGACCGAAGCGCATTGGCGATCGCCCTTGATGACCATCGTCACGGGCGGGGTGGGCTCCGGCTCAAGCTCAAAGAGGTCCGGCGGCGGTGCGCTGAGCCAGTCGTGCTTGCCATCGAGGATGACCGCGTCGACGGGGCCCACGCTCGCGAGTGCCCTCAACGCGGCGAGTCGCAAGGCGGCGATGATGCCCACCTGGTCGATCTCCGCTGCCGTGGCGTGCCCAACGGCGCGGGCAATGCCAAAGGAGGCGAGCGTCGGGCTGAGTGCCTCGCGGGCCGCGGGGGTGAGCTCTTTCGAGTCGGCGAGGCCCTCTGGCCAGTCGTCGCAGGGCGCGACCGCCACAACGCCTACGGAAACGGGGCCGGCGAGAGCTCCGCGACCCACCTCGTCGATTCCCGCCACGACTGACGCGCCCGCTTCCCACAGCGAGCGCTCATAGGCGAGCGAGACCGTCATTTCGCGGCTGCGAGGTCGTCCTCTGAGACAGCGTCCTCGCCCCAAGGATTGCCGATTCCAGCAAAGCGATCGAGCGGCCACACGCGAGCAAAGGCGGTGCCGACGACGTTGTCGCGAGGCATCGCTCCCCCGCCGGGCAGCCCCATGTGCTCGCGAGAGTCCTGCGAGTTGTCGCGGTTGTCGCCCTGCACCCACAGGTAGTTCTCCGGGACGGTCACCGCGAAATCGCGTCCGCACGGTCGGGAGCCGGGAGCGATGTAGTCCTCGACGATCTCCTCGCCGTTGACCTTGATGTTGCCGTCAGGGTCATCGCACTCGATGCGGTCGCCGGGAAGGCCGATCACTCGCTTCACGAGGTGCTCTCCCGCATCCTCAGGGAGCAGCCCCGTGAAGACGAGGATCTCCTTGCCCACGAGCTTGAGGCCGGTGGGCTGCTCGGGGGTCTCGCTCAGCCAGCCGCCCGGGTCCTTGAAGACCACCACATCGCCGCGGCGCAGCGGCAGCGGATCAGGGCGCCACTTAGTGACGAGGATGCGGTCGCCATAGATCAGGTTGGGCTCCATCGAGCCCGAAGGAATCCAGAACGACTGGAACAGGAAGGTCTTGATCAGGAAGCTGAGGACGAGCGCACAGACAACGACGATCAGCACTTCCTTGACATAGCCCCAAAGGCGACGGCCGACGGACGCCTCAGCGTTCGTCGGCTCGTCGGTCTGGGTCTCGATGTCAGTTCTCGCGCTTCTCGCGGATGCGAGCTGCCTTGCCGCGCAGTCCGCGCAGGTAGTAGAGCTTGGCGCGGCGAACGTCACCGCGGCTCACGAGCTCAATGTGGTCGATGGTGGGCGCGTGCACCGGGAAGGTGCGCTCAACGCCAACGCCGAACGAGATCTTGCGCACCGTGAAGGTGGCGCCGATTCCCTGGCCCTGGCGGGCGATCACGACGCCCTGGAAAACCTGGATACGAGAGCGGTTGCCCTCGACGACCTTCACGTGCACCTTGACGGTGTCGCCGGCACGGAAGTCGGGGATGTCATCGCGGAGCTGGCCCGCGGTAATGCTGTCAAGCTTCTGCATGACTCGTTACTCCTCGCACACGCCACAGGTCCTGCACGGTTCTGCCTTACGGCTTCGGTGGTGATGGTTCTCGACGAGTGATTGCACGGCCCCCTGTGGCAGACCGACGCTCCGTGAGCACCGAGGGTCTATTGTGCCATATCCCCTGGGGCTTCTCCCAGCAGCTCGGGGCCCAGCAGATCCGGTCGCCGCTCGCGAGTGCGCTCGAGCTGCTGATCCCGGCGCCACTGAGCGATCTTGGCGTGGTGGCCGCTCAGCAGCACCTCGGGCACCGCGATGCCTCGCCACTCCGCGGGCCGCGTGTACGACGGATACTCGAGCAGGCCGTCGGAGTGGCTCTCCTCGACGATCGATTCGGCATTGCCCATGAAGCCTGGGATGAGCCGTGTGATGGCCTCGATCATCGCGAACGCCGCGACCTCTCCCCCGTTGAGGACATAGTCACCGAGCGACACCTCAAGCACGCGGTGAGTCTTCGCGTAGTGCTCGGCGACGCGAGCGTCGATGCCCTCGTAGCGCCCACACGCGAACACCAGCTGCTCCGCGCTCGAGAGTTCCCCTGCGAGGGCCTGCGTGAAGGGCACCCCGGCGGGGCTCGGGATCACCAGCACGCCCGACGCTGTGAGGACATCGTCGAGAGCCTCGCCCCAGACGTCGGCTCGCATCACCATGCCGGCGCCGCCGCCGAAGGGAGCGTCGTCGACGGTGTGGTGCGCGTCATGGGTCCAGTCGCGGAGGTTGTGGACGTTCGTCTGCACGAGCTCCGCGGCCCGCGCCTTGCCAAGCAGAGAGACGTCGAGCACCGAGAAGAACTCGGGGAAGATCGTGACGATGTCGATCCTCACTCGACGTCTTCCCCTTCAAGCAGTCCGTATGGCGGGGTGACGATGACCCTGCCGCCGGGGACGTCGACCTCAGGGACGAACGCCTCGATGAAGGGGATCATCGCGCGGTTGCCGCTTGACTCCTTGACCACGAGCACGTCGTGGGCCGGCAGGTCGAGCAGCTCCACGACCTCGCCCACGCGAGAGCCGTCGGGACGCTCCGCGGCGAGACCCACGAGCTCGTGGACGTACCAGGCGTCGTCCTCATCGGACGTCTCGCCGTCGATGAGCAGCTCGATGCCGCGCGCATCCTCGGCGCCGTTGCGATCGGTGATCTGCTCAAAGCCCACGTACCAGCGGCCCGATGCCTGGCGCACCTTGGTGATGGTGAGCTGCGGCAGTCCGCTGTCGCCGGTCTCGAAGACCGCACCGGGAACGAGGCGCTGTTCCGGGATGTCGGTGCGCACGTCGAGCGCCACTTCCCCCTT
Organism: uncultured Demequina sp.; assembly: GCA_937925595.1. The sequence goes on from CALALQ010000295.1 coordinate 18,042, forward strand.
GAGTCCGTGCGCCTTGCCGATCCGAGCGACTGTCACCTTCATGCCGCCAAGCCTAGAGGCCAGCGGTGGGGGTAGCGTGAACACATGACGGAGCAAGAGGTCGCGGCCCGGCACCGGCCCGCGGGGGTGTCATTCGTCGTTGCGCTGACGTGGCTGGTCGCGGTGGTGGACCTCATCGGCGGCATCGCGCTGTTCCTCGTCTCGTTCAACCGCACGGCATTCGACCGCGAGGCCGTGGACCCTGCGCTGCTGCGCTCCTTCGCGCTCATCGCGATCGTCGTGGGACTACTCACGCTGCTCGTGGCGATAGGGCTCGCGACGGGCAGCCAGTTCTCGCGGGTGCTCACCGTCACGATCATGGTGCTGCGACTCGCCAATGCGCTGTGGGCGCTGTTCGCGGTGGGCAACTTCCTCACGTGGGGACTCATCGCGGAGGCGGCCCTCGCGATCCTCATCATTGCGCTGCTTACGAACCGTGCGGCCTCCGACTACTTCAGGGGCCGGGCGGAGCCGCCAGCCCAGCGCCACGAGGACGAGCAGCCCTAGCAACGCGAAAGCGGCCCCGGACCATGAGGTCCGGGGCCGCTCGCGTCGAGTGGAGAGTCACGCGACGTCAACGATGTTGACGCGCACCTCGTCACGGGCGATCGCGTCGATCACCGTGCGGATCGCCTGCGCGGTGCGGCCGCGACGGCCGATCACGCGGGGCAGGTCGTCAGGGTGAACCACCACGTTGAGGGTGGTGCCGCGGCGACCGGAACGCTCGGTGACGCGCACGTCGTCCGGGTTGCGGACGATTGACCGCACCAGGAACTCGAGCGCCTCGGTGACCATGGGTTACTTCTCCTCGTCGGCCTCAGAGGCCTCGGCGCCCTCAGCGAGGCCCTCGACCTCAGCGTCGGCGTCGCTGGGCGAACCCTCGGCGATCTCAACCGCGACGTCGGTGTCCTCGTCACCGGGGACCTCGGAAGCCTCGTCGGCCACCTCGGCCTCAGCGGCCTCAGCAGCCTCAGCAGCCTCAGCGGCAGCCTTCTCAGCCTCAGCCTCGGCCTTCTTCGCCTCAGCGGCGGCGGCCTTCTCAGCCTTGAGCTTCTCGGCGGCCTCAACCTGAGCCTTGATCGCGTCCTCGGCGGACGGCTTCTCGCCCTTGAGCTTGACGGTGTTCTTGGCACCCTTCTCGCCCTTGAAGGTCTGCCAGTCACCCGTGAGCTTGAGCAGCGCGGTCACCTGCTCGGTGGGCTGGGCGCCAACGCTCAGCCAGTACTGCGCACGCTCGGAGTTGATCTCGATGACCGAGGGCTCCTCGGTGGGGTGGTACTTGCCGATCTCCTCGATGGCACGGCCGTCGCGCTTCGAGCGCGAGTCCATGACGACAACGCGGTAGAACGGGGCGCGCTTCTTGCCGAAGCGCTTCAAACGAATCTTCACAGCCATGGCTGAGCTCCTGATTCCGGTATGAGCCGTCCGCAGCAGCGGATGACAAGACGGGTGGCGCGTTGTCACGCCAGCGGTCAATTGTGCCAGAGCCGGGCAGGGTTCACCAATCTGCTCTCGCGCATCACTCGCGCACGGTGGGCCAGCCAGGAGTGGAGACCGCCTCGAACCCGCCTTGAGACCGCTCCCCCGCCACGATGAGCAGCTCGAGCCCCGCCGCCGCCGCGCGCTCCACGACCGGCCCACCCCCGGCGCAGATCGCCGTGGCCCATGCATCGCACTCAACGAGATCGCTGCCTGCGACGCTCACCTGCACGAAGTGCCGCGCCGGCTCCCCTGTCACCGGATCCCAGATGTGGTCCGCAACCTGCGCACTGCCAGATGTCGCGAGCGCCGTGAACGTGCCGCCCAGGGTCACCACGTCGACGACATCAGTTCCCGCGGGATCGCCTGTGACCCGGGGGTCCGCGATCCCCACCCGCCGCTCGCCCCCGTGGGCCAGCACATCGCCCGACGCTGACACGAGCCACGTGTCAGCGCCCGCCAGGTGCGCGGCGGCTCTGGCGACAGCCCACGTCTTGACGATGCCCGTGGGATCGATGACACCGTCCGGTCTCTTCGCATCGAAGGCGCCGCCGGTGGCGATGCGGTACTCGTCGCACAGGTGGAGCACCTCGACCACCTCGGCAGGCGCCTCAGCGATGGTGAGCTCACCGGTCGCGAGTCGCGACATCACGGTGTCGGGGCGAAACAGCGAGAAGAGGTCGTCGGCCCGCAGCAGCTCGCGGTGGAACGCGTCGATCGCCGCCTTGGCCTGGTCCTCGTCCGGCCCGCCAACCGTGACGTCAAAGGCCATCGCCATCGCGCGCAGGCTCTCCTTGAACTCGGTCAGGACAGCCCCGCAGCCTCGAACGCGCCGGCAAGGGACTCAAGGAACGCGGGCGACGTGAACGACGCACCCGACACGGCCTCGACGTCCGCGCTCTGCGCCTCCAGCACTCGCTCCTTGAACAGCGGGATCGCCATGGTGTTCACCGCGACCGACTCCGCCGCCGACGTGCCCGCCTGGAGCGCGACCACATCCGTCACGACGCCATCGACCACCGTGATCTGGGCCTGATAGGTGCCGCGCACATTGCTCACCGCCGGGCCGTCGAAGGTCTGGGCCTGGCCACCACCGACACCGGAGCCGCCAGCCGTGGCGCCGGGCGTCGGGTCTGGCTGGTTTGGGTCAGCCTGGTTTGAGTCTCCGGGAACCGGTTCCTGAGGCCCTGCTGCCGAGCCGAGCTTCATCGGCGGTGCTGCCGCGAAACCGGCGGCGACGATCACCGCGCAGCCGCCAACCACGACGGCAAGGTGAGATCCGCGCATCACGACCACCCGAACCTTTCCCTGTGAATGGCCTCGGGCGCGACACCCGCCGCGAGAGCGTCGGCCTCCACAGCGTCGGCCCACTGGACGGGGCCGCAGATGAACACGTCCCTGTCCTCGAGATCCGGAACCACGTTCTTGAGTGTCGCGGGCTGAGCGACGCTGGCCCAGCCGAAGCCGCGAGAGCCGAACACCTCGTGAACGGTCGCGCCGTGACGCTTCGCAAGCTCGTGGATCTCGTCGCGAAGAGGCGACTCCTGCTCCGAGCGCGAGCGCAGGATCACGTCGACGGGACCGGTGGGCGCCGCCTCGAGCATCGCGCGCAGCGGGGTGACGCCAATGCCGCTTGCGACAAACACCACTCCGGGGCGCGTGCGGGCGGCCTCGGTGAAGACTCCCAGTGGACCTTCAGCGAGCACTCGAGTGCCCACGGGGATGTCCGCCAGTCGAGCGGAGCCGTCGCCGGACGCCTTGACGGTGATGCGCAGCGAGTTCGTGGCGGGAGCCTGCGACAGCGAGTACGGATGCGCCTCGCGCCAATACCCCTTGGCGAGGAATCGCCACAGCAGGAACTGACCTGGCTTGGCGCCAAGGCGATCCAGGTGACGCCCCGTCATGACGATCGAGGTGGAGCCGTCTGGATTGCTCGTGACCTCGGCGACTGCCAAGCCATGGCGTCGGGCAAGGACAAGGGGACGCAGCACCCTGAACAGCAGCCACGAGCCGAACGTCACGACGTACAGCAGCAGCCAGAAGTACCAGGCAAGGCCTTTGCCGCGGAACGTCGACCCCTCGATGAACTGATGCGGCACCACGAGCGCAATCGCGATGTAGACGATGACGTGCACGGCATGCCAGGTCTCGTAGCGCCAGTGCCTGCGCACAATCAGCAGGCTCGTCGCGACCACGATGGCGAACAGGGCGAGCGCGATCTGCGCGGTGGTCATGAACCAGCCGAGAGAGCGCATCGCCACGACGGTGTCGCCGAAGGAGCGGCCGTCGTAGTGAGCCGTCATCGCGAGGATGACGGACGCGTGCACGAGCATGAGGATGAACGCGACCTTGCCCATGCGCGTGTGGGTCGCTGCCGCGCGATCGTGGCCGAGCACGCGCTCGATCCACGGCACACGCGAGATGAGCAGCACCTGGTTCATCACGAGGACCGCGGCAACGATTCCCGCGACGCGACCGAACGAGTAGATGAAGTCGATGGACTGCGAATACTGCAGCCCTCCGCCCGCGATGAAGAAGGCGACGCCGATTGCCGCGGCCCACCACAAAGCGGCGACCAGAGCGGTGGAGCGCCGCTCTCGAGAGCGCGCGACGGGGGACGTAGCTGTGACGGCCATGGTTCATTGTGCCTGGGCTGATGCGTGAGCGGAATGACCTTTTGCGTCTCGCGCAGGTTCAGGCGACCCTCTCGCCTCGCAGGATGACGGCGGTAGGGCGCTGCAGTGCGGTGATGTCCTCGCGAGGGTCGTTCGCGTAGACCACCACATCGGCGCTCGCGCCGTCCTCGATGCCGGGGACGCCAAGGAATTCTCTTGCCGCCCACGACGCCGCCGCGAGGACATCCGCAGCCGGAATGCCCGCCTTGACGAGCTCCGCGCATTCGAGAGGAAGCGAGCCGTGGCCGATGCTGCCCCCAGCGTCGGTGCCGACCAGCAGCTGAACGCCGGCCCGGTGCATGGCTGCCACGTGCTCGTAGCGTCGGGCATACATGGCGCGCATGCGCTGGGCGTAGCGAGGAAACTTCGCCTCGCCAAGGGCAGCGAAGGATTCGAAGTTGGCGACCTGCAGCAAGGTGGGCACCACGGGAACGCCGGCCGCGGCGGCGCGCTCCATCTGGTCCACGGTCATTCCCGTACCGTGCTCGATGCAGTCGATGCCGGCGTCGAGCAGCGGGTCGATGGCCTCCGTCGAGAAGGTGTGCGCGGTGACCTTGGCGCCTTCCGCATGGGCGGCCGCAATGGCCTCGGCGAGGACGTCGGCCGGCCACAGCGGGGTGAGGTCGCCAAGGTCGCGGTCGATCCAGTCGGCGATGAGCTTGACCCAGCCGTCGCCCTTGCGCGCCTCTTCGACGATGACGCGCGGCAGGTCCGCGACCTCGATCTCGCGCGCGTAGCCGCGGAGGTAACGCTTGGGGCGGGCAATGAAGCGGGCGGCCCTGATGAGTCGGGGCGCGCTGGCCACGCCGTGAAGGAAGCTCGTGTCGAGCGGTGAGCCCGCGTCCCTGATGAGGAGCGTGCCCGCGTCGCGATCGATCTGCGCCTGCTTGTGAGCCAGCTGGGGCTCCACGGCGCCGCCGCTGTCGAGGCCCACGTGGCAGTGCACGTCGACCAGGCCGGGCACCACCCAGCCGTGAATGTCCTGGTAATCGACCGATGGCGATGGTGAGAGGCGGAGGACGCCGCTGTCGACCCAGGCCTCGTCGAGAATAGTTAGCGTGCTAACTATCACCGGGCCCGAGAGGTGAAACGCGCTCACTAGCGGCGCAGATACTTGCCCAGATCCAGGGCGTCGGGGTCGAGGTCCTGCGATGGCTGCTGGGCCCCAAGACCGAACGCCGAGCCGGCGGGGGCGGATTCTGCCCTGTTGCGCAGGGCCGCCTCCTCCTGGGCGCGCTTGGCCGGGTTGCCGCTCTTTGACTTGACCTTGCGCTGCGGAGCCTGCTTGCCCTTGGACTTCTTGCCGCCCGGGAAGCCACCGAATGCGCCGGGTGCGCCCCCGCCCATTCCGGGAAGCGCGGGCATGTTGCCGCCGTTCTTGGCCATCGCGCGCATCATCTTCTGCGCGTCGTCGAAGCGCTTGATGAGCGAGTTGATGTCAGAGACCTGGGTTCCGGAACCGGCAGCGATGCGAGAGCGGCGAGAGCCGTTGAGGAGCTTGGGGTTGTCGCGCTCCGCCGGCGTCATCGACTGAATGATCGCCTCGATGCGGGTCAGCTCGCGCTCGTCGAAGTTCTCGATCTGATCGCGCACCTGGCCCATGCCGGGGAGCATCGTCAGCATCTTCTTCATCGAGCCCATGTTCTTGAGCTGCTGCATCTGCGACAGGAAGTCCGCAAGGGTGAAGTCCTCGCCCTTGGTGACCTTCTCCGCCATGCGGGCGGCCTCTTCTTGATCGAAGGCCTTCTCCGCCTGCTCGATGAGCGTGAGGATGTCGCCCATGTCGAGAATGCGGCTCGCCATGCGGTCCGGGTGGAAGACCTCGAAGTCCTCGAGCTTCTCGCCAGTGGAGGCAAACAGGATGGGGCGGCCCGTGACCTCGGCAACGGACAGCGCGGCACCACCCCGAGCGTCGCCATCGAGCTTGGTGAGGACAACTCCCGTGATGTCGACGCCCTGCTGGAATGCCTGGGCGGTCGCGACGGCGTCCTGACCGATCATCGCGTCGATGACGAACAGCACTTCCTGCGGCTCGATGGCCTTGCGGATGTCCGCGGCCTGGCGCATGAGTTCGGCGTCGACGCCAAGGCGACCGGCGGTGTCGACGATCACCACGGAGTGCTGGCGGGCCTCGGCCTCCTTGACACCCTTCTTAGCGACCTTGACCGGGTTGCCCTTGACCTTCTCGTCTTCGCGAGTGACGCCCGGCTCGGGAGCGAACACGGGAACCCCGGCGCGCTCGCCCACCACCTTGAGCTGGGTGACGGCGTTGGGGCGCTGCAGGTCAGCGGCGACGAGCAGCGGGGTCTGGCCCTGCTGCTTGAGGTAGTGCGCAAGCTTTCCTGCGAGGGTGGTCTTTCCTGCACCCTGCAGACCCGCAAGCATGATGACCGTGGGGCCGTTCTTCGCGAACTTCAGCTGCCTCGCCTCGCCGCCGAGGATCGCGATGAGCTCCTCGTTGACGATCTTGACGACCTGCTGGCCCGGGTTGAGCGCTCCAGAGACCTCTGCGCCGAGAGCGCGCTCACGGATGTTCGAGGTGAAGGTTCTGACGACGGGCACAGCAACGTCCGCGTCAAGGAGCGCGCGACGGATCTCGCGAATCGTCGCGTCGATGTCTGCTTCGCTCAGGCGGCCCTTGCCGCGCAGGTTGCGGAAGGTCGCGGTGAGGCGATCGGAAAGATTGGCGAACACCAGTTTCCTTTCGGACGGGGCAAGCCCCAAGCCTACCTGGGACGCGAGAGCCGTTCCCTCGCCCGCTGGGTGAGCGTGTCGATGAGGCCGGCCCTCCACGTGGTCCACGCTTTGGGACCGGCCGCCCTGGCGTCGGCCTCCGTGAGCGCACGCAGCGCCTCGAGCAGATCGCTGCGCCAGCGCACGGCTGCGAGCAGCTTGTCTGCGGTCGCGGGATCGGAGACGTCCTCCGTGGTCGCGAGCCCGGCAAGGGTGAGGTGCTCGCGAACCAGCAGGGTCACATCGCTTGCGGTGTCGTCGTCGAGGCCCATGCGCGAGCAGATGGCGGGAATGAGCGCGGCGCCGTCAACCGAGTGATCCGTGGCACCGGGTCGCTTGCCGATGTCGTGCACGAGTCCCGTGAGCAGCACCAGGTCGAGGTTGGGCACGCGCCGATGCTTGCCGGCAAGCACCACGGTCTCGACCATGTGGCGGTCCACCGTGAAGCGGTGCACGGGTGAGCGCTGGGGACGGTTGCGCACCCCCTCCCACTCGGGGATCCAGCGCACCACCTGCCCCTCAAGATCCATCGCCTCCCACACGGACACCAGGTGGTTTGAGGATCGCAGCAGGTCACGGAAATGCCCACGGGCCGACGCTGACCACGGCTGGGGCAGTTCAGGACAGCTGGGAAGCGCCTCAAGCAGGCCAGGGGTGAAGGGAAGTCCAGTGGTCGCGGCGACGGCGGCGGCGCGCAGCGGGAACTCGGCGTCGGTGCTGGGGTCGAAGCCTGGCGCGATCGCGAGGTCTCCGTCGACGTCGATGAGTCCCTCCCCCACCGACACGTGGCGAGGGGCAGCGGCGCGGCGGCGGGCGATGAACGCTCGCGAACCCACACCGGAGCGCTCCAGCGAGCGGCGCGCCCTGCGCTCCGTGGCGTCGAGGGCGAAGGCCACGGTGCGTCCCGCGTCGGCGAGCTCGGCAAGGACGTCATCGGGATCGTCACGGCCCATGAGCTGCGCGACGTCTTCGGCGAGGTGGCGGCCCAGCACGTTCTGGGGCCGGCTCGTCACCATCTGGATTGCGTCGCGAACGTCCATGAGCACACGGGCGGCCTCGTCGACGGCACCGTGCGGACGGTCGGTGAGCCACGTGGCAGCGAGCGCGGCGAGGCTGATGTAGTCCCGGGTGCCGCCGCGCGACTCCTTGATGTTGGGCTCAATGAGGTACGCGACCTCGCCAAAACGCTCGGCGCGCGCACGGGAAGCGGCGAGCAGGTCGGGAAGGCGCTTGCGCGCCGCGGAGCGCCAATCCTGATAGATCAGGGCGCGAGCGTGCTTCGCGAGCGACTCGTCGCCGGCAATGGCATTGATGTCGAGCAGGCCGGCCGCCGCGGCAAGATCCTTCGAGGCAACCTGGCGGCACTCGGTGATGGATCGCGTCGAGTGGTCGAGCTCAAGCCCTGCGTCCCAGATGGGATACCAGAGCTGCTCCGCGAGCGCCGCGACGTCCTTCTTGCTGAGGGATTCGCCATCGTGAAGCAGCACGAGGTCGAGGTCGGAGGCGGGGCCCGCCTCGCCACGTCCGATCGAGCCGACCGCGGCGAGCGTCACCCCGGTCGCGCCCCCGGCGATGTCATTGAAGTGGTCGGCGAGCGCGCCGTTCACCAGCTGCGTGAGCTGGACCCGGCGCTCGGCGCCGGATGCTCCTTGAGCGTAGAGACGCTCTGCGTGTTCTCGCCTCAGACGCTTGAGGTCCCGCACCCCATGGGGATGCGGGACCTCAGCGTCCGAGCCGTGACGAACAACGCCGTTACGGCTCGTCATGATGCGGTTGGTGTCCTGTCGTTAGAGGGCATCCGCACCGTGCTCGCCGGTGCGAACACGAGCGACGTCGTCAACGGGGACGACCCACACCTTGCCGTCACCGATCTTGCCGGTCTGGGCGGCGCCAACGATGGCCTCCGTCACAGCCGTCGCGTCGGCGTCCTCGACGAGGATCTCAAGACGGGTCTTGGGAACCAGGTCGACGGTGTACTCGGCACCGCGGTAGACCTCGGTGTGGCCCTTCTGGCGGCCGTAGCCGGCGGCCTCGGAGACGGTCACACCCTTGACGCCGGTCGCCTCAAGGGCGGCACGGACCTCGTCAACGCGGTGCGGCTGAATGATTGCAGTTACCAGCTTCATGGCTACTTCGCCTCCTCGTACGCCGTCTCACCGTGTAGCGCGAGGTCGATGCCGCTGACCTCGATCTCTTCGCTGACGCGGAAGCCGATCGTGAACTTGATGAGCAATCCAATCACCAGCGTAGCGATAGCGCTGTAGGCGATGGTGATGAGAGCAGCAACCGCCTGAGCGCCAAGGCCGGAGACGCCGCCGCCGTAGAACAGGCCGTCCCACGCGCCGACGGTCGAGGTGCCGACGAGGCCGATGGCCAGCGTGCCCCACAGACCGGCGACCAGGTGGACGCCCACGACGTCGAGCGAGTCGTCGTAGCCGAACTTGTACTTCAGGCCCACCGCGAGAGCGGAGAACACACCGGCGAAGAAGCCGATGACGAGGGCACCGAGCACGTTGACCGAAGCACACGAGGGCGTGATCGCAACGAGACCCGCGACGATGCCGGAAGCGGCACCGAGCGAGGTGGCCTTGCCGTCACGGATGCGCTCAACGAGCAGCCAGCCGAGGATGGCGATGGCGGTGGCGGCGGTGGTGTTGACCCACGCGATGGCCGCGACAGCGTCGGCGGCGAAGGCGGAACCGGCGTTGAAGCCGAACCAGCCGAACCACAGAAGCGCAGCACCCAGCATGACGAAGGGCAGGTTGTGCGGCTTGAAGGGCTCCTTGCCGAAGCCCTTGCGGACGCCGAGGATCAGCGCAAGCACGAGGCCGGCAACACCAGCGTTGATGTGAACAACCGTTCCACCAGCGAGGTCCTGCGGGAACCACTCGTCGCTGAAGATCGGGCCAGCGCCACCGAGCAGACCGATGGCATTGCCGTCGCCGTCAAGCGCCCACACCCAGTGAGCAACGGGCGAGTAGACCAGCAGCGCCCAGAGGAACGCGAAGATCAGCCACGCGGAGAACTTGGTGCGGTCGGCGATCGATCCCGAGATCAGAGCCACGGTGATGATGGCGAACGTTGCGCCAAAGCCCGCGCTGATGATCGTGGAGGCGTCACCGGTTGCGAAGACATCGACCATGCCGATGTCGGAGAACGGGTTGCCGAAGTAGGCGCCCTCACCACCGGCGATGTTGGCGCCGAAGAGCACCCACGCAACGCCGACGACACCAAGTGCGCCGAAGCTCATCATCATCATGTTGAGCACGGACTTCGTCCGGGACATGCCGCCATAGAAGAACGCCAGGCCAGGCGTCATCAGGAGCACGAGCGATGCCGACACGAGGAGCCACGCGGTGGCGCCTACGGAGTCTGCATAAGCTATTGCATCTTCCATTGTTCTTGTCTCTCCCTTTCCTAGCCCTGTAGCTAGTTGCCACGAGAGTCCCGCAGGAGTGTTACCTCCGCACGGCCCTTTCGTTTCGGGAGCGTTACAAGACGCGCACTCAGGTAAAAGGTGTGTTGCGCAGACGGGGAGGCTTAGGCCTCGCCCACAAGGGAATCAACGAATGCGACGGGATCGAACGGCGCGAGGTCGTCCGCGCCCTCACCAAGGCCGACGAACTTCACGGGCACACCGAGTTCTCGCTGCACGGCCACCACGATGCCGCCCTTGGCGGAGCCGTCGAGCTTGGTCAGCACGATGCCCGTGACCTCCGTGGCTTCCGCAAACACCCGCGCCTGCGTGAGGCCGTTCTGGCCCGTGGTGGCGTCGAGCACGAGGAGCACCTCGGCCTTGGGCGACACCTTGCCGACGACCCGCACGATCTTGCCGAGCTCGTCCATGAGGCCCGCCTTGTTCTGCAGTCGGCCGGCGGTGTCGATGAGAACGGCGTCTGCGCCGTCGCCCTTGGCGCGCTCGGCGGCGGCGAAAGCGACGGACGCGGGGTCGGCGCCATCACGCTCGGAGCGCTCAACGGGAACTCCCACACGGGCTCCCCACGTCTCAAGCTGGTCGGCGGCGGCGGCACGGAAGGTGTCGGCGGCGCCGAGCACCACGGAGTAGCCGTCGGCGACGAGCACGCGGGCCAGCTTGCCCACCGTGGTGGTCTTGCCCACGCCGTTGACGCCAACGACGATCACGGACTTGGCCTCGCCCTCGCCCGGCTCGCCAAGAGCGAGCGAGCGGTCGGCGTCCGGGTCGATGACCTCGAGCAGCGCGGCGCGCAGCGCCTCATGAGGAGCAAGGTCCGCGTTGGCGGCAAGTCGCGACTTCACCGACTCGAGGATGACGTCAGTCGACATCGCGCCCACGTCTGCGAGCAGCAGCGCCTCTTCGAGCTCGTCATAGTCGGCCGCGGAGATCGCGCTCTTGCGGAAGACGTTTCCGAGCGTCGCGCCAAGACGGCCGCGCAGGCGACCGAAGCGGCCGGACGTCGATTCCGGGCTCTCAAAGAGGGTTGTGGTGGGGGCCGACGAGGCAACATCGCTCGGCGCAGGCGCCTTGCGGCCCGACGCTGCGGCCTCCTCGTCGTCGACGCTGCCCAGGATCGAGGTGTTGGCGGTCTCAGCTGGGCCACCGCTCTTGGAGACGTCTTGAGCCTTGCCGCCAGAGCGTCGGGCAATGCCGAAACTGGCACCGCCGACGGCGAGAACTGCAAATATCGCGACGACTACGGCGTCGGCATCACCGGGAATCCACGAAACGTCCACGCGCTAAGTGTCTCAGGACGCGGACGTCGAGTGCGCCTCCTGGCGCGCGCGGCGCGCATCGATTTCTGCGTACTTGCGCTCTGCGGCGCCCAACTGGCTGACGAGGTTCAGGTCATTGGGCTCACGCGGGACGTCGCCCGACAGCGCCTCCTCGCGAAGGGCGTCGATCGCCTCGCGGCGGTCCCTGGAGAGGAAGATGCGCAGAATGTGCGATCCCCTGCCTTCCGCGGCGAGAGCCGCAAGGAACACGGCGACGGCGAGCAGGCCACCGATGACGTAGAACGGAACGAGCTGAGACAGCATGCCTGGCTACCTCCTCACAGTGCGCAGCACAAAATAGGACAAATCGGATTGACTTCCATCGTCACCCAGGATTGCGAAACATGCAACCGAGCTAGGCGCCGACGGGCTCTTCAGTGAGTCTTTGGCTGATGACGGTTGTGACGCCGTCACCACGCATAGTCACACCGTACAACGCGTCAGCGATCTCCATAGTTCGCTTCTGGTGCGTAATGACGATGAGCTGAGAGTCATCGCGCAGCTCGCGGAAGATCTCGAGCAGTCGTCCCAGGTTCACGTCGTCGAGCGCGGCCTCGACCTCGTCCATGACGTAGAAGGGGCTGGGGCGGGCCTTGAAGATCGCGACCAGCATCGCTACGGCGGTGAGCGATCGCTCTCCACCGGACAGCAGCGACAGGCGCTTGACCTTCTTGCCCGCGGGGCTCGCCTCGACCTCGATGCCCGTGGTGAGCATGTTCGACGGATCCGTGAGAACGAGCTTGCCGGTGCCGCCGGGGAACAGTCGCGGGAAGATCTGCTCAAACTGCTCGGCGGTGTCGCGGTAGGCCTCGGCGAAGATCTGCTCGACGCGCTCGTCGATCTCCTTGACGATCGTCAGCAGGTCCTCGCGGGACTTCTTGATGTCGTTCAACTGATCCGTGAGGAACTTGTGGCGCTCCTCGAGGGCGGCGAACTCCTCAAGGGCGAGAGGGTTGACCCGGCCCAGCTGCGACATGGCGCGCTCGGCGGCGCGCAGTCGCTTCTCCTGCTGCTCGCGCACGAAGGGCTGCTCCTCGCCCTCCTCGCCGATCGCGGGGACCGGGACGTGGGGGCCGAACTCCTTGACGAGCTGATCGGGGTCGACGCCGAGCTCGTCGATTGCGCGCTGGCGCAGCTGCTCAAGGCGCACGCGCAGCTCCGCGCGCGCCACCTCGTCCTTGTGGGCGTCGTCCGTGAGGCGAGAGAACTCCTGCGAGTACTCGTCAACAAGGCGGCGCACCTCGGCAATGGCTCCCGCGCGCTCCGAGCGAGCCGCCTCGACCTCGGCACGAGCGTCGTCGGCCTTCTGGACGGACACGTCAATGAGCGCGAGCGCCTCGGTGGCTCCGGCAACGACCTCTCGAGCGGCCTGGGCCTGTCGCTCGCGGCGAGCGGCCGCCTCCTCTGCCCTCGCGCGGGCATCGCGCTCCGCGACCACGGCGCGCTCAAGGCTCTCGGCACGGGCGGCGAGGGCGCGGGCGCGC